>JAISDP010000159.1 GCA_031264715.1 Bacteroidales bacterium | reverse complement strand
AATAAATCCAGCAAACCTTTTTGCTCATTTTCCGTATAATAATAGTACCAAACAAAAAATGTTATATCAACGATTATGTCAGATTCAATTCTTATAACAGGCTCTCTGCTCATAACATTAGCAGGTGTACTTGCCATTTTGATTGCCCGGTTGATTTTTAAAAAAAGCATTGTTTTTAATATCTCCGCCGTATTGACTTTTCCCATATTAAACGCGGTGCTCATGGGATTTATCATAGGCGCCAGGGGATTGATACATTTGACATGGGCGGCTCCGTGGGCCGTTCTGCTCCTTTTTGTCGGATATGGCATTATTACCCGGATGATGCAAAAATCGCTGAATGAAATGTTTGATAAGATCGATTCGCTGTCGAGCGGCGATGTGGATCTTGTTTTTAACGAAAAATTCCTGAAAGGAGGTCACGAACTTGCGCGCGTGATACGCAGGATATCCAAGCTTGCCGACTCGCTCAAAAATATTGTAGTGTTTGCCAATCATGTAGGTAAGGGCGAGTTGAATGTGGAATACACGCTCCTGAGTGAAAAGGACACTTTGGGTAAAGCAATGCTTGACATGCAGGCCAACCTGCAAAAGGCGGAAGTGGAAAAAGATGAACGGCAGCGGGAAGACGAGCGCCGTAACTGGGTAACCATAGGCGTGGCCAAGTTTGCCGAACTGTTGCGCGACAACAACGATAATATCGAGGAATTGTGCCATTCGATCATCAGTAACCTGGTGAAATACATCGGGGCTAACCAGGCCGGTATCTTCATCCTGAATGACGACAACACGGAGCATCCTGTACTCGAATTGAAAGCATGCTATGCTTACGAACGCCGCAAATATCTGCAAAAAACGATAGAATTGGGCGAAGGACTTGTAGGCACCTGTTATCTCGAACGCCAGAGCATCTACATGACGCACCTTCCGAAAGATTATATTCATATTACCTCCGGCCTGGGCGACGATACACCGCGCGCCCTGCTGATCGCCCCGCTGAAAGTGAACGAGGAAATATACGGGATCGTGGAAATAGCCGCCTTCAAGGAATTTGAGCCTCATGTGCGGGATTTCGTGGAAAAGGTAGCCGAAAGTATTGCATCCACCATCGGTTCGGTAAAAGTGAATCTCCGCACCACTAAACTCCTGGAGATTTCGAAGGTACAAAGCGAGGAAATGGCCGGACAGGAAGAGGAACTCCGCCAAAACATGGAGGAAATGCAGGCCACGCAGGAAGAAATGGCAAGAAAACAGGCCGAAAACGAAACCCTGCACAAAAAGTTGAATGCCGAAAATATAGACCTGGTTGCAAGACTTCGACGGTTCGAACAGGCAGTTCCTTCGTTTGTTTTATCTACTGATCTGAATGTTAAAGATGTAAGCGACTCGCTCTTGTCGCAGTTGCCATATTCCAAATCGGAACTGACAGGCCGAAAAATCATAGATTTTGTAGTAGACGGTAAAGACGATTTTGAAGAAATGCTGAATGGTCAGGTACTGAATGGCGAAACGGTTTCGGGAACGATTGGTTTCCAACACGGGCAGAAAGTCTGTTTTTGCGCATTGCCCCTGCAAAGCAGCGGAGCAGTAACCCAGATATTACTCATGTGTATTGCCTCTTCATAAGTAATCGAATATCAATCATCCATTGTCAATGTCCAAATTATTCCGCAATTTAAACCTTCGTACCAAACTTATCCTGAGCGTACTGTCTGTGTCGCTGATTGTACTGTTTACCATCGTTATTTTCACACATGTATGGTATCAGGCCGAAATGGAAAAGTACCATATTGAACGGCTGCGGGTGACCTCGCAAAGCTATGCAGGCGCCATCGAGCGGATGCTCGAAAAGGCCATGGCCGACACGCTGCCCAATGCATTGAGGCCAATAGAAAGAAAAATTGCGGAGATGACGCCCTATACGGACAGTTATACACAGGTGATCAATGACAAGGGTGTGATCGTCTTCCATCCGGACACGGCAAAGGTGGATTCGACGCTTACCCTCGACGGAAACACAGACATATCCGTCGACATCAAGGCGGGCAAAGAGAAAGTGGTTGTCCGACAGGTTAATGGAAAAAAATTTTATGACACCTTTTATCCGCTGCATGTTGCGGAGAGCATGAATCCTTGGGCGCTCTGCATTGTTGTTCCCGAAAGTAGCCTTATGGCAGACGTTTACAACATCATCCGGTCGTCGTCACTCCTGTTTTTCCCGGGCATTGCCATATTGCTGATCATCGTGATCATGGTGGTCAATACCATCATCCGTCCCATCAATGGCGCCAACAGGGTTTTATCGCAGTTATCGCTGGGGCATATCAGCAAAGCGGAGCAACTTCCGGTGAAGAACAATGATGAGATCGGAAAAATGTCGCAGGCGCTCAATGCTTTGACAACCGGTTTGCGCGACATGCTCGCCTTTGCCGAACATATCGGTAAACGCGACTATTCGGTGGAATATCATTTGCTGAGCGAACAGGATGAACTGGGCGCGGAAATGATTGCAATGCGCAACAACCTTACCGGGAGCGCCCAAAAGGAGGAAGAATTTAAAAAGGGAGAAGAGCGCCGCAACTGGGTGAATCACGGGCTGGCCGAATTTTCCGAAGTCCTGCGCAACAACAGTCACGATATGGACACGCTTGCCTACCAGATGGTGAGCGGGCTGGTGAAATACTTAGACGCCAACCAGGGTGGGTTCTTTGTAGTGAATGACGAAGACCCGTCGCACACCTACCTTGAACTTATGGCAAGCTATGCTTACGAACGCCGCCGATACTTGAAAAAACAAGTCGAAGCGGGCGACGGACTTGTAGGAATCTGCTATCAGGAAGGCGAAACCATCTATATGAATGATGTTCCCGACAAGTATATCAGCATCACATCCGGTATCGGACAGGCCAACCCGCGTGTCATCGTTATCGTGCCGCTTAAAATCAACGATGTAGTACATGGTATTGTCGAAATAGCTTCGTTCAAGGAAATAAAACCCTACAAGATCGACTTCCTCGAAAAGATAGGCGCTGTCACCGCTTCAACCATCTCGACCGTAAAAGGAAACCAGCACACCGCAAAGTTACTGGAGCAATCGCAAATACAAGCGCAGCGGCTGAGCGAGCAGGAAGAGGAAATGCGCCAGAACATAGAGGAAATGCAGGCCACCCAGGAGGAAATGTACCGCAAGAACCTGGAGTCGGAACGTGCGCACAAAGAACTCTCCGAGGCCATGTCGCGGATGGAAGAAATACAGGAAAAGCTGAAGAACGAGAAATACGAAGTGCAATCGGTGATGAACGCTGTGGATCATATATTTATCCGGATCACTTATGGAACCGATATGACGCTGCTCGACATCAACGACGCCGCGCTTGATTTCCATGAGGCCACACGCGACCAAATGGTAGGGATCAAACTCACGGCCAAGATGAATCCTGCGGATGTTCCGGCTTTCGAGGCAAACTGGGCCAAAGTGCTCGCCGGCGAAACGTTCACAGGCGAAGGTATCCGCAAATCAAACGGTGTCGACAAGCGTGTCTGGTACATGTACAGCCCGATCAAGGATGCATCGGAAAAAGTACATAAAGTACTGATGCTGGGAAGGTTTATTGAAGAAGCGTAGTTTTGTTGAAAAAATAGTAACCTAAACAGATGTTTATACGTATAAGTACGTGATAAGCGACAAGCAAAAGTTATAATACGTGGCGAGTGACAGATGACGAGTGGCAAACAGCAGGTTTACATTCAAAATCTTCACTCTTAATTCTTTATTTTTGATGCAGGATTACAAAGCGGTGGTCATAGGAGGTTCGGCAGGGAGTTTTCAAGTATTGGTGAGGATATTACAATTGTTGCCCAAGGATTTCAACTATCCCGTCCTGCTTTGCATGCATCGTTTGAAGCATATTCGTTCGGGGTTTGTGGAAGCATTATCGCTCAAATCCAATATTCCGGTCGTGGAACCGCATGACAAGATGCACATCAAGTCCGGGACGGGATACCTGGCGCCGGCCAATTACCACATGTATGTAGAGTTGGCCAACCAGATATCGTTGTCGACGGAAGAGCCTGTCAATCATTCACGTCCATCCATTGACCTGACCTATATGTCGGCAGCGCAAGCCTACCGGCAAAAACTGGTTGGAATCATACTTTCGGGCGCTAACAGGGACGGCGCTTTAGGCATGAAGAAAATCGCCGACCTGGGCGGAACCACCATCGTGCAGGACCCGCAGGAGTGTGAAGTGCGAACCATGACCAAAGCCACCCTGAATGTTACCAATGTAACCCATATTTATAAAACCGACCAGATCATTCAGTTTTTAAGAAGTATCAGCAAGTAAACCATCCAACCATGAATAAAACCAACAAATATGCTACATGGGGGCAGTGGATCTTCGCCATCCTGATTGTCAGCATACTTGCCACCATATATGCTGCACAGACAGGGTTAACACGTGCTGAGACGGGGTTAACCGTCCTGTTGTTCGCCTGTGCCGCTATCAGCATCATTTTGTCGTTGGGGTTGCTGGCGCTGTTGCTGCAAGCAAACAAGGCGCTTAAGGAGAACGAACAGGAGGTGATTCGCCTGCAACAGCGCGAAAGCGACCATTTGCAAAAGAAGCAGCAAATCGTCTCCGAAACCGGGCAACACACGGAGATATTCAAGGTCGACGAGGCGCTGGAGCGGATCATGCCCGCCGCTGGGACGCATTTCAACAGTGCTGCGGCCTGTGCCGAAAAATTGCTCCAAAATATCGCCAAAGAACTGGACATCGTACAAGGATTGGTTTTCGTACTGAACGACGCCGACCAACAGTTCCACATATCAGGCGAATATGCCTACTATTCGGAAGAACAGCCGCGCAGTTTCCCGCTGGGCGAAACCCTTTCAGGACAAGTTGCCAAAAACCGGCAATTACTCAACGTAAAAAAGATGCCCGACGGCTATATCACCGTCCTTTCGGGTTTGGGCAAGAGCAACCCGCACCATCTGGTCATCGCACCCATTGTGTACAACGACGAAAGTATCGGAGTCATGGAGTTGGCATCATTCAAGCCTTTTGGCGAAAACGAAGAAATATTGATACGGCAAATCTGTGAATCGACGGCTAACCTGTTGAATGAATTAAGGAGTTTATCATGAGCAACGTACCCCATAAGCAAAAAAGCGGCATCACTGCCTTTACCCTTTGCGCATCCATTGTCCTCATTGTGATTGCGTGGATCATTGGCTTTGCATCCGCCGGCATACAGGTAAGCCCTGCCGGATGGTGGGAATTGCACAAAACGGTACCGGTATTATGGCTTCTGTACCTGATTCCCATAGCAGCGGTTATTTCCACCACCAACATCATCAACAAATTTGCCGCCGAGGTTGGCGAGTTGAGCAATAAACTGAATGTTATCCGGGATCGAGGCGATGCCAATGCCCATTTTGCGCAGGAAATAGGCTCGGGCAACTACGAAGCCGAATTTTCAGCAGCCGATGACGACATCCTGGGGAAATCGTTGATGCTGATGCGCGACAACCTGCTCGAAAACAGCAAAAAGGAAGCGGAACAGTTGTGGATCAGCAAGGGAAAGGACGTTGTATCGGAAATCCTGCGCCTGCACAACAATGTGGAAGACCTGTCGGTGGATGCGCTGGTGAACATCATCAAATACGTGAACCTGTTGCAGGGAGCCCTCTATTTTTATGACGAGGACGCCAAAAAGCTGCGCAACATGGCCACCTATGCCTACAATCGACGTAAATACATCAACCAGGAATTTTCGGTAGGACAAGGCCTGATCGGGCAGTGCGCCTACGAAATGGATTATATCTACCGCACCGATATCCCCGACGATTACGCCACCATTACTTCGGGTATATTAGGCGACAGGAAACCCGCCAGCCTGCTGATGGTGCCGCTGATCGCCGATGAAAAATTGCAGGGCGTGATCGAATTTGCTTCGCTGGATAAGGAAATACCGGCCACCACGATCAAATTCCTGCGCGAACTTGCTGAAATCATTGCACGTACGTTCTTCAACCTGCGCGTGAACAAGAAAACGGAAAAGCTTCTGGTGGAAGCACAGCAGATGACCGAGGAACTGCGCGAAAACGAAGAACGTCTACGCCAGAATGCCGAGGAGATGCGCGCTACGCAGGAAGAACTCTCCGAAACCAACGAGAAGCTTGAAGCGAAGATACAGGAAGTACAGAACGCACAGCACCGGCTCAATTCGTTGCTCGAAAATGCTTCCGAAATCATCTCTATTTTTGACAAGAACCTGAAGCAGACGTACGAAAGTCCTTCCGTAAAGAAGATCTTCGGTTATACCCCCGGCGAAGTGCTCGCAGGAACCGTCAACAAATACGTGCCCGAAAGCGAGGAATCGTTGCATCACTTGTTCCGGCAACTGCTGGATAACCCGGACGAACCGGTAACCATCGAATGTCAATGTATCCGCAAGGACGGCAGCCCGATGATCGTGGAGATCACAGGGCGCAACCTGATCAAGGACGACGCCATCCAGGGCATCATCCTGAATACGGTAGACCGCACCGAACGCAAGCGCGCCGAAAAAGAAGAACGGCTCCGCAATAAGATGCAGTCGCTCTCGGAAAACTCGCTGGACGTGATCCTGCGCCTCAGCCTCGATGGTGTTTTCTTCTATGCAAACCCCGTTCTCGAAGACTATCTGGGCATCCCGTCCAGGGACATCATCAACAACAACGTAAGAGAAGCGCCCATCAACGAAGACCTGAAGAAATATTTCGTCGATACCGTGGCGCTCATCAAGGAAAACCCGGTGAAGACCAACATGGAGATCGAGATTTCCGTGCAGATGGTGGGAAAAACCACCACCCGGATCATGAACTTTGCCGCCATCCCCGAAATGAACGAAAACGAGCTGGAAACCATCCTGTTTGTGGGGCACGACATTACCGAAGCAAAGCGCATCGAACTGGAAATCCAGGAAAAAAACAAGAAGATTGAGGACAGTATCGATTATGCACAACGTATTCAGCAGTCCATCATCCCGAGTACGGACGTGATCAAGAAACAGTTGCCCAACTCGTTTATCCTCTATAAGCCGCGCGACGTGGTGAGCGGCGACTTCCCGTGGTATGCCGACCGCAGCAACAACCTCTATATTGCTGCTGTTGACTGTACCGGGCATGGCGTTCCGGGCGCATTGCTGTCGTTTATCGGGTATTTTACGCTCAATAATATTGTCGACCATCGGAAAGCATATACTGCGGGCGAAATTTGCGACATGCTGCACCAGGGCGTTCGCACCACGCTCCGGCAGGATGTGGAGGGAGCCAGTGCGCGCGATGGCATGGATATTGCATTCTGCAAGATCAATATACTGAAAAACGAAGTGGAATATGCAGGCGCGCATCGTCCGCTATACCTTTTACGCAATGGTGAAATCATCGAATTTAAAGGCAACCGTAAAGCCATTGGGGGCATACCCATTGGCAGGAAACCCGAAGAACCGTTCACCACGCATTATATCAAACCGGAGAAAGGCGACAAGATGTTCTTCTTTTCGGACGGATTGCCCGACCAGTTGGGCGGCCCGGAGCATAAGAAATATTCGTCGAAGCGTATCCGTGAAATGATTGTTGAGCACCAGAATTATACGATGGAGGAATTCAACAAGCTGTTTGAGGACGATTTCCTCGAATGGAAATCAGGAATTAAGCAAACCGATGACGTATTATTGATCGGTATCGAATTTTAAACAAAAAAAGTATTATTTTTACAGTGAAAATCAAATTATTTATCATCAAATAAATCAAACCCAATGGAAAAGAAGTCTTTTGTCGAATTTATTCTCGACTTTTACAGGTACATGCGGGAGTACGAAATCTCGCTGGTATACGAAGGTGAAATAACACAGCCGATTATCAAGGCTTTCCTCTCGTTAACCGAAACAAAAATGATGCAGCAGGAAGAACCGGGCGCCGTGCAGCGCAAGGTGTTCCATGTCATGGTAGAATGTTTGCAAAATGTTAGCAAATACAGCGATTCTTCGATCGAGCAGAATTATTTGTATGCAGGAATGGGTGTTTTCATCGTAACCCGCAGCGCGAAAGAATATTGCATTACTACCGGCAATTCCATGGAAAAAGGCAAGATAGACGAGCTTAAAAAAACGCTGGAATATATCAACAGCCTGGATAAGGAAGCATTGAACGAACTGTACAAAAAACAGATCAAGGAAAGCCAACTGCACGAAAAAGGCGGAGCCGGGCTGGGCTTTATCGACATCAAGCGCAAAACAGGCAACAATCTCTCGTATGAGTTCATGGCTATTGATGACGAATTCACATTCTTTATTTTAACATCAAGCGTTTCAAGAATATAACATTAAAATCGAATATATACCATGGATCCAATTATTATTAGTGCAACGGAAGATACCCCAGGGATAAGGTTAGATGCGGCAAACAATATTTTCGAAATATCAGGCCGGTCGCTTCCCGAAGATGTGGTAAAATTTTACAGACCGATACTTGACTGGCTGGATACGTATGCACAATCGCCCAACGAACATACCGTTTTTGACTTTAAATTGTCGTATTTCAACACGGCTTCGTCCAAAATCATACTCGATATCCTGATGAAGCTTGAAGGAATCCATAACGACGGGAAAAAGCTCACGATTAAATGGCATTACCCTTCGGATGATGAGGATATGATGGAAGCCGGGGAGGAATACGCCGACATTGTCGACGTTCCTATCGAACTGGTTGAGTATGGATGATCCGGATGTGAGGGAGATTCCTCGCGTTCAACATTTATGTTTTCGAATTCCCGGGCTTACCGAGGAGATGGACAGATATTTGATGATAATAAATTATTTTGATCAACAAAAATGAGTAGTTGATCCGTCTCCTTGGCAATTTTATCAAATACACCACAGTATAAGGTTAAGGTTGTTAAAATAATGACTATTTTCGCAGATAAAATCCTTTCCAGACTGGAGTATGATGCACAACAAACCAAAAGGCGTACAAGACCTGTCAGATACCGAAAATATCTATTTGCATGCCCGGGTTGAGGAACTTGAAAGAAAGTTCCTCAAGCAGGAGGAATTAGAGCAAATGGTTGAAGAAAGCGAACAACGCTTCAAACAAATTCTCAGTCTTACCTATGACGGGATTATTCTTTACGAAAAAAACAGCGGGGAAATCATTGAAGCCAATCTCCGGCTGATACTTAAATTAAAATACAAGCGGGATCATGTTATCGGGAGGAGCGTATACGAATTCATTACGCCGGCTCAACAGGACATCATCAAGGAGCGGTTGACGGAAGACCTGCCGAATGTTTATGAAGCCGTTATCCTTGACAGGGACGGACAGGGGTTCGAGTTTGAAATATGCTCGCGGTCATGCTATTACCAAGGCAGAAAAGTCAAAATGGCTGCTGTTTGCGATATTTCGTACCGCAAGCAGTACGAAAAAACATTAAGGGAGAGCGAAGAAAAATTCCGCTCACTGGCAGAAAACACCAACGACTCCATTATCCTGGCGGATCGAACGGAAATCATCTATGTGAATCCGTCTACGCCTTACGTGTTCGGACTGGCCGATGAGCCCCTCATCGATCTGACAAAGGTGCTGACACACATCCACCCCGACGACCGGGCAGCGGCCGAATCGCTGATCCATTCGGTTGCGATGGGACAACGGCAAACCAAATACAGCCAGTTCCGGATCATGACAAAGGACGGGAAGGAACGATGGATCTGGAGCCGTGTATTCCCGGTTGCGCTCGATAATCCCGACGATACCAAGCTGGTGGTTTTCAGCAGTGACATCACTGAGATGCACGAAAAGGAGGAAATACGGAAAAAAACAGAAATCGCTGCAAGAACAGCCGAAGAAAAGTACAAGGTGTTGACGTCGCTTCTGCCCGAAATGGTGATCGAAACAGATACCGCCGAGCGATTGACATTTGTCAACTTGAAAACCATCGAAGTTTTCGAATACGGCTCCGATTTCTATACCAACAACCTCCGTTTCATCGAGCTGATCAGCAAGGAAGACAGGCAACGCTGTATCGAAGATTTCCAAAAAACGATTGCCGGTGGAGCCATTACGCCCCCCGAAGCGGAATACATGGCGGTCACCAAAAGCGGCCGCAAGTTTCCCGTAATGATCCACGCCACCAGGATGTATGCGAACAACGAGTTCGCCGGGTTGAGTATTGTCATGTTCGACATAACAGCTAAAAAGTCAGCCGAACGGAAAGCCTTGAATTACGAGGAAAACATAACATTCCTGTCCAACTCGGCGCTCAAGTTCCTCACTTTTTCCAGCGACGATGATATTTTTATCTTTATTGGAAAAAGCCTTTCAAAATTTGCCTCGAAATCGATCGTTGTTGTTTTCTCGTACAACCAAAACGGCAACACTTCCAACATCCGCTATATCTCTGGTATTTACCCCCACATCAATGAATTGATGGACATCCTGGGCAAACCGCCCGAAGATTTTACCATCAAACTGCCTTCGAAATTTAAAAATAAGTACCTGTCGAATAAAGCATTAAAAAGACTTGACAACGGATTGAGGAATGCAATGGCCGACGACTGGCCGGCAGAAAAAGCCGAACAGATTCAAAAATTGCTGAATGTAGATAATTTCTACTCGATGGGTATGGCACGCGACGGAAAACTATACGGCGGCCTGCTGATAGCTACCAATAGCAGTACCGAACCCGTTGACACGCAAACAATAGAGACATTCATATACCAGGCGGGTATTGCGCTGCATCGGAAACAGATCGACAACGAGCTGATGAAAGCTAAAGTGGCCGCCGAAGAATCCGACCGTTTGAAATCGGCATTCCTGGCCAACATGTCGCACGAAGTACGCACGCCGCTGAACGGTATCCTCGGGTTGGCGCAAGTGCTGATGAAATCGGAAGAGATTGATCCCGCCATCCGAAACGACGTGAAAATGATCGTAGAAAGCGGTACCTCGCTGTTAGCGCTGATTGAAGACATCATGGACGTGTCGAAAATTGAGGCCGGGCAGATGAAAATCAAGTACAAGCCCTTCATACTCAACACCCTGATGGATCAATTGTACTCCATGTTCCTTGCCAACCCGCTTTATATACAAAAAAAGCAGAACATCGAGTTGAAGTACGACAAACCGGAAGCCAATATTTCGCTAATGTCCGACCCCGACCGTTTGCAGCAAATATTTGTCAACCTGATAGGCAATGCGTTAAAATTCACGCAGAAAGGCTTCGTACAGTTCGGTTATTCCATCAAAGAACAGGTGATTACATTCTATGTGAAGGATTCAGGAATCGGGATACCTGCAGACAAGACAGAACGAATATTTGAGCGGTTCACGCAGGTAGACAATACTTTGGCGCGAAAATTCAGCGGTTCCGGCTTGGGACTGGCAATTTCCAAGGGGCTCGCCACACTACTGGAAGGCAGAATATGGTGCGAATCGGATTTGGGAAAAGGTTCGAATTTTTATTTCACCATTCCGTATCGTCCCACCACGATGCTGGTAAGTTCCGACACACCCCAAAAGAAAAGCGCTGTCTTTTACGACTGGAGCGCCTATACCGTGCTTATTGTTGAGGATGACATCATCAATTTCAAAGTAATCGAGGCCATGCTGCGCAACACGAAAATAAACATCATACACGCCGACAACGGGTTGAAAGCGATCGGGCAGGTGAACCTGAATCCGCAAATCAACCTGGTGCTGATGGACGTGCATCTGCCTGAAATGAGCGGCCTGGAAGCTACCGGCAGGATACTGGAAATTAACCCGTCGCTCCCCATCATCGCCCAAACAGCCAATGCCATGTCCGAAGACAAGGACAAGTGCCTCGAAGCAGGATGTGCCGATTATATCAGCAAACCGATTGACATGGGCGACCTTTTTACCAAAATAGCGAAATTCCTGCCGGGCGAATAACAATA
>JAISDP010000089.1 GCA_031264715.1 Bacteroidales bacterium | reverse complement strand
TGAAAAACCGCTCATGTATTCTTAAATATTTACTACATTTGTCAAATAATTCATATAGGGTTAAGAAGGTTTAGACAATTAATAATATTTTGATAGATAGTATCATAAAGGGCATCCTCGAAAAGAAAGGACATGAAGTCATTTGCATTGACCTCTCGCAGGTGGAAAACGCAATTTGCGACTGTTTTGTGATTTGCCACGGCGATTCGAATACACAGGTCCATGCTATTGCCGAATCCATAGAAAAGGAAACAGCGGAACAGTTGCGCGTGCGTCCCTGCTCGGTGGAAGGGACGGCTAATGCCGAATGGGTGTTGCTGGATTATGGCGATACGGTGGTGCATGTGTTCCAAAAACCATTCAGGATGCGTTATCAGTTAGAAGAATTATGGGGCGACGGAAAAGTCACCCGCATTGAAGAATCAAACAGTCATTTATCATATAATGAGCGATAATAACCTAAATACACAGTTGCCGCAGGATAATTCTCCGGGAGGCAACAAGCCCGGACTTCCACCGGTAAAAAAGCCAAAATCCAATATCTACTGGCTGTACATTGCATTGTTTGCGATATTTATCGGCATGCAATTCCTCAACTTCGGACCCAAAAAGATCGAAGTCGATTACAGGACGTTTGCATACGACATGCTTCAACCGGGCGATGTGGAAAAGATTGTGGTGGTGAACGAGGAAACAGTGGAAATATACGTCAAGTCCGATAAGCTCAAAGATGCCAAATACCAGAAATATTTCAAAGCCGGTAAAGAGCTGCCGGAAGGGCCGCAGTTCTACATGTCCATCGGTTCGGTTGAAGTGTTCGTCAAGCAACTGGAAGAGATGCAGCAGGATGTCCTGCAGGAGCAACGCATCTATCCATCGTACAAAACCCGCAAGGATTTCTTCGGCGAAGCCTTTAGCTGGATATTGCCATTGATATTACTGGTGGCTATCTGGATGTTCTTCTTCCGCAGAATGACCGGCGGCGGTGGAAATATTTTCAGTGTGGGCAAATCGCGCGCACAGATTTTCGACAAGGAAAAAACCACGGTAAAAGTTGATTTCAAAGATGTAGCCGGTTTGGAAGAAGCGAAGGTAGAAATCAAGGAAATCGTAGACTTCCTCAAAAACCCGAAAAAATACACCGACCTGGGTGGTAAGATTCCCAAAGGCGCACTGCTGGTAGGCCCTCCGGGTACGGGTAAAACACTGCTTGCCAAAGCCGTGGCCGGCGAAGCGAATGTTCCGTTCTTTTCCATGTCCGGTTCGGACTTTGTGGAAATGTTCGTCGGGGTAGGCGCTTCGCGTGTACGCGACCTGTTCAAGCAGGCCAAGGAAAAAGCGCCGTGTATCATCTTCATCGACGAAATCGACGCCATTGGACGCGCCCGTGGAAAGAACCCAAATTTCGGCGCCAACGATGAACGCGAGAATACGCTCAACCAGTTGCTTACCGAAATGGACGGGTTCGGCACCAATGTGGGGATCATCATCCTTGCGGCTACCAACCGCGCCGATATTCTTGACAAGGCGCTGCTTCGCGCCGGAAGGTTCGACCGGCAGATACACGTGGAACTTCCCGATGTGAACGAACGGAGGGAAATCTTCATGGTGCACCTGCGTCCGCTGAAAATAGAACAGGGCCTGGATATAGAATTTCTGGCGCGCCAGACCCCGGGCTTCTCGGGCGCCGATATTGCCAATGTGTGCAACGAAGCCGCACTGATTGCAGCCCGCAAGGATAAGCAATTTGTGGAAAAACAGGACTTCCTGGATGCAGTCGACCGTATTGTGGGCGGGCTGGAACGCAAGAACAAAATCATCACGCAACAGGAAAAACGCACCATCGCCTATCACGAGGCCGGGCATGCCACCGTAAGCTGGATGCTCGAACATGCGCATCCGCTGCTCAAGGTAACCATTATCCCGCGCGGACGGGCTTTGGGCGCTGCCTGGTATCAGCCGGAAGAACGTCAAATCACCACCGTGGAGCAACTCTTCGAGGAAATGTGCGCCACATTGGGCGGGCGAGCTTCGGAAGAACTCACTTTCCATACGATTTCGACCGGCGCGCTCAACGACCTGGAACGCGTTACCAAGCAGGCGTATGCCATGGTAAGCTATTACGGCATGGGCAATCAATTGGGCAACATGAGCTTCTACGATTCGTCGGGACAATCGGAATATGCGTTTACCAAACCATACAGCGACAAAACATCCGAGGCGATCGACAAGGAAGCATTTAACCTGGTGAACAGATCCTACCAGCGCGCCAAAGAGATACTGGACGAACATAAGGACGGCTTGAAGCAATTAGCCGAGTTATTGCTGGAAAAGGAAGTGATCTTTGCCGAAGACCTTGAACGGATTTTCGGTAAGCGGCCATTTAAGAAAGAAAGCGAAGAGGAACCCATGGAACATCAACCGGAAGTTATTTCGCCATCAGAATTGCCGAACATTTAACCCCGGAAAAATGTTAATATTTCGGACCTGAGCGGTTGCGCGCCTTGATTCATTTTCCAGCCTGTCAGGTTCTCATTGAAAAGTATGATACTCTAAATATAGGAAAAATGGAAAATTGGACATGTGTTTATACAACCAACCAGGTGTACAAGGCCGAAGCCGTGAAGAATCTTCTGGCCGAAGAAAATATCGAAGCTGTGGTGGTAGACAAAAAGGATTCTGCATCCCTGGTCTTTGGCGAAGTGGAACTGTATGTACAACCCGAAGACGAGAATATGGCCGTTGAGCTGATTAAAGGTTTCAGAATTGAGTAATATTGTGATGCGCACCATTTCGGGCGCTGTCTTTATTGCCATCATTACCGGCTCCATTCTGCTGCATCCCTTTGCGTATGCAGGGGTGACAGTTGTCGTGATTGTGTGGGCCATGCTTGAGTATTACGACATCGTTACCAAAGATCGCGTACATGCCGGCAAGTTTATCGGCGTGTTGAGCGGCGTTGCAGTTTTTGCGGCCGGCTTCTTTTACGCGCAGGGCATGGTCACCGGCGATGTATTCCTCTTTTTCATTCCCCTGCTGGTTATTCTCTTTATCGGCCATTTGTATTCCACCGATCATTATTCGTTTCGCGCCCTTGCCTACACCCTCACCGGCGTGGTATACATCGCCCTGCCTTTTGCCCTGTGCAACGGTATCGTGTTCCCCTCCGCCGACGGACGTTTCCTGAATCCCGATGATAAGTATGTCCCCGACATCCTGTTGGGATTTTTCATTTTATTGTGGACAAACGATACTTTTGCCTACCTGACAGGAATGATCTTTGGCCGGCGCCGCTTATTCGAACGCATATCGCCTAAAAAGTCGTGGGAAGGTTTTTTCGGCGGATTCATATGTACGGTATCTTTTTCGCTGCTGATCGCTAAGCTGTTCCCCATCATGCCTTTCTACCATTGGATGGCGGTTGCCGGCATCATCGCTGTGTTGGGCGTGTATGGCGATCTGATTGAATCGTTGCTGAAACGAAGCATGAAAATCAAAGACTCGGG
>JAISDP010000044.1 GCA_031264715.1 Bacteroidales bacterium | reverse complement strand
TCTATTGATGTTTATCAACCTGATCGCGCATTTTAAAGTCTTCCGAAAAAACCTGCAAATATGCCTTGCCCTTTTCTGCCGCGTCCTCCGGGCGGGGGCCTTCCTGGTAGATAACCGTGCGGCTCACGTTGTCGAATGCGATGCGCGTATCGCCGGTAACAAATCCAAAGCCGTCGTTAAAATCATAAAACCCGAAAGGATCGGCTGTCGTCCCGAGAATATCCCTGCTGAACCGGTAGCCGTCGCTTTGCAGTCCCAATTGATGCAGAATCGTAAGCGGGATATCCGTCTGGCTGGCAACGGCGTCGATTACCGTATCGGCTTTGGCTATGGCTCCGCCCAGCCACAACATGGGTACATGGAAGTGTTCGGGATGATAGTTGGGTATATTGCCCGGATGACGCGACCCGTGATCGGCAGTGATTACAACCAGGGAGTGTTCCCACCAGTCGGTTTCTTTGGCTGACCGGATGAAATCGCCTACAGCCCTGTCCGAATAGTATGCGGCATTCAGAAACAGGGTTTCCTCATCGTTGCCTTCGATGGCAACAGGCATGGGAACCCGGAACGGCTCGTGGCTGCTGAGCGCCATGAATGCCTTGAAAAATGGAGTCGCGGAACTGTTACATTCTTCCAGCAGTCGTTCGAGCACCCAGTGATCGTGTACGCCCCATTTGGAATCCCGGTAAGTTTCGGGCGGAAAATCTTCGCGGGTAATCAGTTTGTCATACCCTGCATTGCCAAAGTAGGATGCAAAATTAGAGTAGTGGGCATCATATCCGTACACAAACCCGGTATGGTAACCGGCCTGCTTCAGGTCTTTGTTGAGATAAGGCAACTGACGGGTCTTTTCGGGAAAATTGATCACTTTGGCCACCGGATGCACCGGATAGCCGCTTAATACCCCGAGGATTCCCTTGTCGGTACGGTCGCTGTTCGAATAAAGATTCGAGAAAACAATGCCTTCCCTGCACAGTTGATTCAGGTTGGGAGTAACGCCCGGTAAGCCGCCCAAAGCTTCAATCATACGGTTAGAGAAACTTTCCAGTATAATGACAATCACGTTAGGCCGCTCTTCCTTCAAGAGAATTTCGGTATGGGCGGCGGGGGGATAACAGGCTGCAAATATATCTTTGGCCTTACGGTCGTCCATGAAATGGTATTCGGAGACCTCGTTGGTGTTCAACAGCGATTTGCCGGCATTCCACATCACGTTGACAGCAGAGTGGTTCGCAAAAATATTATCAGGGTGGAAATACACAAAGCCGACATTCATTGGGGCTATGCCCAGGCTCCCGCGGATGGGAAGAATCATCAGGGCCGTGGCAAACAGGAAAACGGGAATGCCCATCCAACCGGCAGACGCAACATTCATGAGCCGCGGACGCAGAAGCTTCCTGTAGCATATCCACGATCCGTACAGCAGCGCCGCAAACAGCGCCAGTTGCACTGCCAATGCCCACAGACTGGCCGACCCCAACGCCTCCCTGGGTGTTTTAAGATAACCCAACGGGGTGCTGTCGAGGCGGAAACCCCAATGCCGGTAAAGTTCCATGTCGGAAACCACCAGGATGCAGGCGATTACCAGCGCTGTCGCAGTATACGCCGACATCGCCCCGGCTGCCGCCTTTCCCCGCATAAAAGCCGATGCGGTAAGGATCAGGGCTGCAACAGCCGATATATAACCGCTCATGGAGGCATCCATGCGCAGCCCGTACCGGAAAGTGGAAAACCACTCGCCGGCGCTCATCAAAAAGGATAATTCATGGTTATACGCCATGAATACCAGCCGGGCAACCGCAAAAAATACAATCCAATACAGAAAATAACTCAAAAAGAACTGTATCCGTTGTTTCATTCTTCCAACAGATCAATCTTTTCTACAAAAAATTTGACAGCACAATACGCTACGATGATGAGCGCAGGCCATGTAAGCAACCAAAGGATGGAAGATAAATACATGATGTTAAATATTAAAATTTATTTTATTTTTAAAATATTCGTTTAATAAAGCCCGGGCCGCGGCAAAGGAACTTGTTTTATCCTCGGTGATTTTCTGCTCATATTCGGGCAGCAGCGCTTTAATATCCGGGTTATTATAAAAATGACGAACGAGGCTGTTCCGGATGGTTTCGTTCATCCAGTACTTGGCCTGTTGTTTCCTGCGCTGTTCGAAATATCCGTTATCTTTTGTCAGCCGTTCGTACTGTTGCACGGCCTCCCAAATGTTATCGATTCCGAACCGGGTAACAGCCGAGCAGATGGTTGCTTGCGGCTCCCAGCCCGACACAGGCTTGGGGAACAGGCGCAGTGCGCTCATGTATTGAGCCTGCGCCAGCTGTGCTTTTTCCAGGTTACCGCCATCGGCTTTGTTAACGGTTATCAGGTCGGCCATCTCCATGATACCGCGCTTGATACCCTGTAGCTCGTCGCCGGCGCCGGCGATCTGTATCAGCAGGAAAAAATCGGTCATGGAATGTACGGCTGTCTCCGATTGTCCCACACCTACGGTTTCGATAAAAATGATGTCGAAACCGGCAGCTTCGCAGAGGAATACTGTTTCGCGAGTTTTCTGCGCCACCCCGCCCAGCGAGCCCGAGGAAGGGGATGGGCGGATAAACGCATGCGGGTCGGCCGAGAGTTCTTCCATACGGGTTTTATCTCCCAATATGCTGCCCTTGGAACGTTCGCTCGAAGGGTCGATGGCCAACACCGCCAGTTTATGCCCTTTGGATGTCAGGTGTCCTCCCAATGCTTCAATAAACGTGCTTTTACCGGCGCCTGGTACACCTGTAATACCTATCCGCATGGATTTTCCCGAATACGGCAGGCAACGTTCCACTATGTCCTGCGCCATCTGCGCATGTTCGGGCAGCGAACTTTCCACCAGCGTAATGGCCTGGCTTAGCAGGGTACAATTGCCATCCAGAATGCCATCCATGTATTCGTTAAGCGTTAAAGGTTTCCGCTTCCTGCTCAGAAACCGCTGCAACGAAGCCGTATCTACGATCGGTGGCTGTTCTATGCCTGGATTTACTGTCAACGCACTACCATGATCAAGATGATCATCAGGCCATATCCCGTGTTCATTAAATTCTGCCATTCAATATCTTAAATTTATTTCATTTGGTGACACAAAAGGCAAAGGTACACAAAATTCTTACTTTCCGGGTCTACTTCGCCAGAAGAAGCGCTGAAAAGGCCTGTTGTGCTTAGTTTCGGGAAATATACCCGATTTTACCAAACGCACATCCTCAATCACATAAAAGATGAGCGGATCAAATTCTACAAGGATTTTTCTCGCCTGTTCGAAAGTTTTACGATTGATCACCGTATATAATATCGTTACTTTTCCCGACGAACCATCGCCGTCCACCAAAGTGGTGCCGAACCCCGCCGCATTAAGGCATTTCTGCAAGGGAGCGATGTCTTTGGCCGAGAATACCTTGATCAACTGCGTGCCGAATGCGATCCGCTCCTCGATGTACATGCCGATATAGTTGCCGGCTGCATATCCACCCGCATAGGCAAGGTAACCCACTATACTGTCTACATTTTTCAGTATCTGGCTGATTACCACAATCCAGATGAATACTTCGAAGAAACCCAGGATAGGGGCGATATTCTTTTTGCCCTTGGATACGAACACGATACGCAGTGTACCCAGGCTCACATCACAGATGCGCGCGAAAAATATGATCAGCGGTAATATGATATACTGATAAATTTGCTGGTCAGTCATATGTGAAGTTTAAAATTCAAGACCATATCTCTATTCATACAGTAATTGCTTTATTTTTTCCATCCCGACGGTTGCTTTTTCGCGGATCACCGTTATGTTATGTCCCGAATACGACACATCATTCGGATCGATCAGGTAAATGGATGCATCCCGTGGAGCATACCCCACCAGACCGGCAGCAGGATATACGTTAAGCGATGTACCGATGATGATCGCTATATCGGCCAACGATACTGCATCGGCTGCCATTTCAATCATCGGCACCGCCTCGCCGAACCAAACAATATGTGGCCTCAGTTGGCTGTCATCTGCCGCTTTTTCACCCCATTCGATCGGTCGGTACCCGATATCGACAATCATGCCGGGATTAACAGAACTGCGCGCTTTGGTCAGTTCACCGTGCAAGTGGATGATCCTGGAACTTCCGGCACGTTCGTGCAGATTATCCACATTTTGTGTTACCACAGTTACGTCGAAATCTTTTTCCAGCTCGGCTAAAATACGATGTGCAGCGTTTGGTTCAACTTCGTCGAGGTGTTTGCGGCGATCGTTGTAAAAACGCAGTACCAGTTGCGGGTTCTTGCGCCAACCGTCGATACTGGCAACCTCCATTACATCGTATTGTTCCCACAAACCGCCCGAATCGCGAAAAGTTGTTATCCCGCTTTCGGCGCTGATCCCAGCGCCGGTCAATGCAACTATTTTTTTTAAACGCTTCATTATTTTTTGATTTAACGCATCAATGGCAAGATTGTTGCAGGGAAAGAGCCTTGCCGATTGTTTGCAATTAGTTACAAAGATAAACGCAAGTTTTTATAATCGAAAACATAATTCCCATTTTCCATTTCGAATAACTGAACAAAAAAGCAAAATAATGGTTTATAATAAACGAAAATATGATCCAATGGTTCGTTAAAAAATGTAATAAGATATTAACAGTCAATAAATAAATTAACAAAAATGTTTAGATAAAATATTTATAATAAACATGCTATATGATTTTTATCACAAAGTCCTCAAGATATGATCGCCAAGATCAAGAAAGGTTTTATATTTTTATATACAATATATTGTAAGTACATTTGCGCATGAAAAAAATCAAGCGTCATAAAAATTATGGATTTTGGGATCAGAATCTCTTGAGTCAATCGGACGATCCCCGGGAGCAAGTCACAGACCTGTCCATCAAAAAAATCCTGGTTTATGCCGGATTCATACTGGTATTATTACCCGCGGCAAGGGCTGGGGATAGCCCAAGTGGTATACCCAAGATAGCCATCAGTTGCGATTTCAAAGTTTTTTCCGCCGGCGACAATGCATACGGGCCCAAGCTACAGGTATACAGCAACTATCATTTTTTCAGTGACAAGGAACGGAAAAAACGATCGGATGAAAATACATGCGCATACATGTTCGGAGCGGGATTGTGCGACTATGCGGTTCAATCTGTCAACAAGAAAGGAACCGACAACGATGTCTACCAGTTCTATGGCGTGCTACTGTTCAGCTACCGTAACCAAAGCTTTTTCGAACCTTTTGTGGGTTTATACCCAGGCGTAGCATGGGGTTTCAAAACCGGCGCTTTTGTCAACCCGGTAATTGGCGTCGATATCACATCTTTCCACATCAATCGCAATTGGAACAGTAAATTACTCCAGACTTACGTTCAATTGAAAGCCGAATACAATACCCTGTTATCGTCTGTTTTCCTGGGCGCAGGATTGGTATTACAATTCCCGTAAAAAGAATAAATCAAAATATTCAATAATTGATCATCGATCATCAATTTTACTTACCTTTGCGAACTTTTAGAAAGGAAAAACCGTATGATAAAAATCACTTTTCCCGACGGCAACGTCAAGGAATACAATAAAGGGATCACGGCGCTGGAGATCGCGCAGGGCATCAGTCACCGGCTGGCCGAAGAAGTCCTGGCGGCAAGCGTCAATGGCGAGACAGTGGATTTAACCCGCCCCATCAACGAAAATGCATCTGTCAAGCTTTATAAGTGGGACGATGCCGAAGGCAAGCATGCTTTCTGGCACTCCTCGTCGCACCTGATGGCCGAAGCCATTGAAACTTTATATCCGGGTACCAAGTTTGGTATCGGGCCGGCCATCGAAAACGGTTTTTATTATGATATCGACTTGGGCGACCGCCGCCTGACCGATGCCGATCTGTCCGGGATCGAGCAGAAGATGCTGGAACTGGCTCGCGGCAAGGAAACATACAAACGCCGCGAAGTATCCAAAACCGAAGCGTTGGATTACTTTACCGGGAAAGGCGACGAATATAAGATAGAACTGATCGGCGACCTGGCCGATGGTACCATTTCGTTCTACAGCCAGGGCGAATTTACCGACCTGTGCCGTGGTCCGCATCTGCCGGATACATCACAAATCAAGGCCATCAAATTGCTGAGCATTGCCGGAGCGTACTGGCGCGGCGACGAGCACCGCAAGCAACTTACCCGCGTGTACGGCATTACTTTCCCCAAACAGAAGCTGCTCGACGATTACCTGAAAATGTTGGAGGAAGCCAAACTGCGCGACCATCGTAAATTGGGACGCGAACTGGAACTGTTCATGTTTTCGCAAAACGTGGGGCCTGGATTGCCCATGTGGTTGCCCAAAGGCGCCAAACTGCGCGAACGGCTCGAAAATTTCCTCAAGAAAGTACAGAAGGAATACGGGTATGAACAGGTACTTACGCCACACATCGGGCAAAAAGAGTTGTACGTGACTTCCGGACATTACGAAAAATACGGCAAGGATAGCTTCCGTCCGATCAAGACACCGCAGGAAGGCGAAGAATTCATGCTCAAACCGATGAACTGCCCGCACCACTGCGAAATGTACAAGTTCAAACCACGTTCGTACAAGGATCTTCCGGTACGTTACGCCGAGTTTGGAACCGTATACCGCTACGAACAAAGCGGCGAGCTGCACGGGTTAACGCGCGTCCGCGGTTTCACGCAGGACGATGCGCACATTTTCTGCCGCCCCGACCAATTGAAGGACGAATTCATCAAAGTGATCGAAATCATCTTCCGTATTTTCAAGGCGCTGGATTTTCGGGATTTCATCGCACAGGTATCGTTGCGCGACCCCTCGAACAGGGAAAAGTACATCGGTAGCGACGAGAACTGGGAAAAGGCCGAAGCGGCTATCATCGAAGCGGCTGCCGAAAAAGGTCTCCATACCGTAGTGGAGTTGGGCGAAGCGGCTTTCTACGGCCCGAAGCTCGATTTTATGGTACGCGACGCCATTGGACGCAAGTGGCAACTGGGCACCATACAGGTAGATTACAACCTTCCCGAGCGTTTCGAACTGGACTACGCCGGCGCCGATAACCAGAAGCACCGTCCGGTAATGATTCACCGTGCTCCTTTCGGGTCGATGGAGCGTTTTGTGGCTGTACTGCTGGAACACACCGCCGGAAAGTTCCCCCTCTGGCTGACGCCCGAACAGGTAGTGGTGATGCCTATCAGTGAAAAATTTAATGATTATGCAAAAAAAGTTGTTGATTATTTAAATAATTGCGATATTCGCACCCTCGTTGATGACCGGAACGAAAAGATAGGCAAGAAGATACGCGATAATGAGTTGAAGCGTATCCCGTATTTGCTGATCGTGGGTGAAAAAGAAGAGGAAACCCAAGGCGTATCCGTGCGTCAGCAAGGCGAAGGCGATAAAGGCGCCATGTCAATGACAGAGTTTGCCGGTTTGATTCAGGATGAAGTGAACCGCCAGATGAACTCGTTGTAATATAATCGTTTTATCATTCAAAAATAATTATACCCGATAGAATCAAGATTTGTGTTAAACCCTGCAAAAGTGTAGATGGCATATCAACAAACGAAACCGCAAAAAACAATAACGCCCGGATTAAAGATCAACCGCGAAATACGCGCAAAGACGGTTCGGTTGGTGGGCGAAAACATCGAGAACCAGAACCAGGTACTCCCAACCCCCCAGGCCTTGAAGATGGCCGAGGAGCTGGAACTGGATTTGGTGGAAATATCTCCTACAGCTGAACCTCCGGTGTGCCGGATTCTGAATTATCAGAAATACCTGTATCAACTGAAGAAAAAACAGAAAGAAATTAAAGCAAAGACCGTAAAGGTAGTGGTGAAGGAAATCCGTTTCGGCCCCAATACCGACGATCATGACTATAATTTCAAGTTGAAGCACGCCATCAACTTCCTCGAAGAAGGCGCCAAGGTGAAAGCCTTTGTGTTCTTCAAGGGACGGGCGATTGTGTATAAGGAGCAGGGCGAAATACTCCTGTTGCGTTTTGCACAGGATTTGGAAGAGTACGGAAAAGTAGATCAAATGCCCAAGCTGGAAGGTAAGCGGATGATCATGTTCCTCTCGCCTAAACCCAAGAAAAGTAAGTAAGCAAGAATAATTGAGTATCCATAATAAATGTAAGCATAATTAAAAGTAAGTAAATGCCAAAAATGAAAACAATTTCCGGCGCCAAGAAGAGATTCACACTCACCGGAACCGGTAAAATCAAACGCAAACACGCTTTCAAAAGTCATATCCTGACTAAGAAAACGACCAAGCAAAAACGTAATCTTACCCATATCGGGCTGGTAGACAAAGCCGACGAGGGTAATGTAAAGAAAATGCTTGCAATGAAGTAAGCTACTTTTGATCTTTGATTGATGATTTTTGATTGTCAATCGAAAATCGAAAATTAAAAACAGTAATAACCAAGAGTGAATCAGCCAAAAAGAGTCTTTCAAAGGAAGAACGCTGACCATTCGTAAAATTTGAATCATGCCAAGATCAGTAAATTCAGTAGCGTCACGTGCACGCCGTAAAAAACTTCTCAAACTCACGCGGGGTAATTTCTTAGCCCGCAGGAATGTGTGGACCGTAGCCAAGAATACTTGGGAAAAGGGCCAACAATATGCTTACCGCGATCGCCGCAACAAGAAACGCAGTTTCCGCGCCCTGTGGATACAGCGTATCAATGCAGGCGTAAGGCCGTTCGAAATGTCGTATTCGGAATTCATGGGTAAAATCAACAGGAAAGGGATCGCGCTCAACCGTAAAGTGTTGGCCGACCTGGCGATGAATCATCCCGCAGCTTTCGAAGCAGTCGTAAAAGCAGTCAAATAGATCAAAAATCGTTACATTTATATCGGAGCTCATTCGAAAAGGTTGCCGCAGGGCAGCCTTTTTTTATTTTTTTTGTACGTATCTCAGGCTTTTTACATATATTTGCATTTGCATTGACGCTGTATACCGTATTGAACTTTATACCATTCCATAATATGTTGTTCCTGTGCTCGGGACTTGTTGACTGGCTCGAAAAGCGGCAAATGCCATGCTTTTATAAGTCGGTGCTTGGAGTCGACTGTCCGGGCTGCGGAATGCAACGCGCCTTCATTGCCTTGTTAAGAGGGGATTTTGTGGGGAGCCTCAAACTTTACCCTGCGCTGATCCCGACCGTCGTGATGCTGGTGTTCCTTGTGGTGCATATTTTTCATAATCTGAAGAACGGTGCACGAATACTGGTATCGCTGTTTATCTTCAACGTCGTAATTATCGTTATTTCCTATATATGTAAAATTGTTTAACTTTTTATTTTAAATTTTATGGATGACATAAATCAAACCTCAAATGTACAACAACAGCCGGTACAACTCCCCAAATCCACGGGAGTATTGGTGTTGGGAATTATCTCAATTGCTTTATGCTGGTGCTATGGGATTATTGGCATCG
>JAISDP010000033.1 GCA_031264715.1 Bacteroidales bacterium | reverse complement strand
TGCAGTTCATCAAAATGGAAATGGGCGTACCGGGATTACCGGCTGCCCGGATTGGGATTGACGCCCAGGTAAAAGCGCTGCAAAAGGGCGTAGCATCTATCTACCCGTCTATTGAAGGGTCGCAGGAATTGAAGGAGGAGGCTTCCCGTTTTGCCAAACTGTTCCTGAACCTTGATATTGCCCCGGCAGGATGCGTCCCCACGGTAGGCTCGATGCAGGGTAGTCTCACGGCCTTTATGGTGAACAGCCGTTGCCGGGCCGGCAAGGAATATACTTTGTTCATCGATCCCGGATTCCCGGTGCAAAAACAGCAGCACCAGGCGCTGGGTTTGAAATACAAAACGTTCGACGTGTACAATTACCGCGGCGGCAAGCTTCGCGCCAAGCTCGAAGAATATTTGGGCCAGGGCAACGTACATACCATCGTTTACTCGAACCCCAACAATCCCTCGTGGATATGTCTTTCGGACAGCGAACTGAGGATCATTGGCGAGCTGGCCGACAAATACGATGTGATTGTGATGGAAGACCTGGCCTATTTCGGGATGGATTTCCGCCGCGATTACGGGAAACCGGGAGTTCCGCCGTATCAGCCTTCGGTGGCGCATTATACCGATAATTGCGTCCTTCTTTTCTCCGGGTCCAAGGTATTCAGCTATGCCGGCGAACGCATTGCCCTGATGCTGATCGGCAATAAACAGTTTGCGCGCCGCTATCCCGACCTGAAACGCAATTATTCGTCCGACAGTTATGGACATGCTGCCGTGTACGGCGCCCTGTATGCGATCTCGTCGGGTACCGGCCATTCGGTGCAACATGCCCTTGCCGCCATGTTGAAAGCCGCTAATGACGGCAGTTTTTCATTCATCGAGCAGGTGAAGGAATACGGCAACAAAGCTCATGTACTGAAGGAACTTTTCACCCGCTACGGCTTCCAAATCGTATACGATCGCGACGAGGACGCGCCATTGGCCGATGGTTTTTACTTTACGATTTCATATCCGGGATTTTCAGGAAACGCTTTGCTGGAAGAATTGTTGTATTACGGCATCAGCGCCATAGCGCTGGACATCACCGGGAGCGAGCATAGCGAAGGCTTGCGGGCCTGTGTGTCGCAAACCCAGCCATCGCAGTTTCCCGCTCTCGAAGAACGGTTAAAGGCGTTCAGGGAAAATCATTGAATTGAGGGTATGGGGCGGAGTTGACAATCCACATATGGATAAGGAGTCTCTAAGCATAGTTAGACGATGTCTCTAAGCATAGGTAGAGAGTGTCTCTAAGCACACGTCTCTAATGTAATTCAAAATTCAAAATTTATATGTCCATGTCAAACAATTTTAAAGATAAGTTTCAAGCAATCCTGAACGAATACCACAAAGCGATAACAAAGCCTTTAGAGCACAAGAAGTATTATCTTGGCGTATCTCCCGATCATAATGAAGCAATACCAGAATACACCATAATACAGTACAGTGGAGACTTCTCCCTGTTAAAGGACATGTACAGCGAACTCCTGTTCTATGGAGAATTTTTCCTTGAAGATGGCGTAGAGATGTTTAAGGTCAACAGAGGGTCTGAAGGTAAGAAGGTTAATGAAATAAAATTATAAATAACATGAAAATATTTGAAGGTTATGACACATATTCTCACGGGTATGCCCCATCTACACTTTTAACAGAATTTAGGGGTGATCCATGTGATGTTGTAGATGAAGAAGGGAATACGTTAACATTTGATAAGTTTATACGCAGATCCGATTTGATATGGGCAGTCATGAACTCTGATATAGAGTATAACAGCCCAAAATCAATAAAACGGACAATCTTTTTAAACCGTTGTAAGGGTATTTAAATATATTTATCGTGGAGAAAAATGAACACGCTCTTTTATTTTTGCGCCGGTAGGCAAATGACTGCTCTGAGCCTGTATAACATTTCTTCGCTCTAATTTGGATAATCCTGATAAATCCATATCATAGCTATATGTCCCTGAATAGTTATCGTGTGATTTTAATCATGATCAATCTGATCTTCCAGTATTCTCATCAACCTTCAGATATTGCGATTGATTTGCAGGCTTTGCCTCAAACGGCTTTACAATCCTTTCTTTTGCGTTTCCCTGATTATATCTTATGGCAAGATCATCAAGCTCATCAGGCGTAAGATATTTATCCATTCGTCTAACAGGATTGCCACGATAAAACCTTTTTGTTGCAGCCTGCCGGCTAATCCCTTTAATTACGTTCTTACCAAGATTAAGCGTATTCTTGAGCGCGTATCCCGTAGCCATATCCATAACCTTTCCTCCAGCTCCGGTAACTCATGGTACTATATGCACGGCAGCATCTAATACAGGAAAATCCTCTTTAAACTGTTCACTTCGTTCTTCCGGCGTAGGCCAGTCGTTATACTGTGATGGGTCTCTTGGAACATAATCTCGATCTCCCTTCATGACCTTAAACACATGTTTACTGTCTTTTTTAGGTGGTGGAGGATTTTCTGTTCAATATTCTATTCTTTTTTGCTCTTTCTGATGTTGCACTTCATCAAAAAATAGATTATATTTCTTTCCGTTCTGTTTTGCATCGGCTATCCTGTTTTTATCTGCCTGCTCTTCTGTTTCTGGAGCGTTAGAATAATCTGTAGCGCTTGGATTAAAATCAACTGCATCATCATGCAGTTTAATCATAGATGAATAGTCTTTGTTAAATATCGTAGAACGCTTCTCTTTTGGCGCAGGCTTTACAAGCGGCTTTTCAACCCTGGTCGCATCAGAAGCAGCAAAAGCGCCATAACTTACAGCTGGCTCATTTGTTCATTTAAAGTAAAGGAATTATAATGATTCTTCATCTTATCAATATCAGTATATCCTGCATCTACATAATAACTGATTAATTCCTGCATATCCTTCATTGATAGCTCATCCCAAGGTGCTTTTGCTTTACCCATATATTATTTATCTAAATGTTCCTGTAATCTTACTTGGAGGAAGAGTCCCACATTTATTTTCCTCAATAAACTTCCTTGCCTTTTCCGCTTCTTCCCTAAGTCTTCCTTCATACAGTGGCGATGCAGCCATTCAGGAAGGTCATTTTCTTCTATTTGTTTTGCAAGAATCTATGAGTGAGTAAGTGGTTTTTGTTCACTTACTTGTTGCTCATCTTCTATACTATCGCTTATAGGTTCACTTATCTCTATTCCTTGCGTTTGTATATTATATCCCTGATTTATATAAGCAACTGAATGAGGTACAGTATCTACAAAATAAAGATTACCGTCTTTTCCCATCAATACATTAGCCGGTCGCGCATCAAACAGTTCGTATTTGCCATTGCCCCAAACCTCATGCCCATTACTCCATTCCCTTATGCCATCTTTCTTAAAGCCGGCTTTAGTTAAATGCTCATCTATCTCTTCCTGTGTTGCGTTGCGCTCTGCATTAATTTCCATTTGTTCCAATACCAACGATGGATAACCGTCTTTGTTATCCATAAATCCCTTTATAGTATATGTAACATTCGGGAATAACTCGTTGTGCGAGTTCAGCCTGTCAATAATGGAATTTAGGTTGTTGCTACGCTCTGCCCCGTTTACATAGGCAAGATTATTTACTTTTGTAAGTGTTTTTCCGTCGGGATTTTTATAAACATCATTTTCAGATGTTCCGGTTCTCTTTTGGTCGTGAATTAAAACCTTATCATCCAGGTACGAATTTTCAAGCCAAACACCATTTTGTTGCGCCTGATTTTTTAATTCTTTCCTAAGCTTTGTTTTATCCCAATAAGGGTTTATTCCCCTTGATTCCAGTTCTTCGAGTTCCTCAGCATCATAAACATTGTTTGTGTTTCCTGCAAGGTTCGTGGAGGCAACTGTTCGTGATATTCCATCCCGCTTTTCTGGCTCTGCCAATGTTCCACTGATGGCACTGCCTTCCACTGCTTGTCTGTTATCCATTCCGGTTTGTTTATTTTCTTCCTGTCCATTATTATTAATATTTTCTGCAAAGTTATCGTTTTCTAAAGTTCGATCCAAATCTTTATATTTACGTTTTTTCCATTAACCTTATTTACAACATACTTTGCAGTATGCTCATCTTTATTGATAAACTTCATATTTGTAAGGTCGTTTATGTAAGCTTACGTATATCAACCTGTCAGGCTGCGAAGCTACTGACAGGTTGAAACCGCTACTTCTATTTCTACCACCGCTGTCAGTGGTGGAGTTGACGCTTCATCATTTAAAAACGTCTTTCACAGCCTCCAGGTATCCGTATCCGAAAACGTTGCAAGGTTGCAGATAGCTTGTTTCCGTCCATTCGTTCCAGCTGTTGACGGTAATGAGCGGAACCTGTCCGGGATGGCTGTCCGCATAATCCTTTGCCATCCTTAGGGCTTTGGCGAAATTTTCCGGCGTGTTGTTTTTCACTACGGCGCTGTTCCCTGTACGCGGGCTGTTATCCCATCCCACGCTGACGTGCGGATAATATGCCAGGTCGAATGTTGCATCGATGCGCGCCCATTCCTTTTTCACGTCTTCCATGATTTCCATATAGTCGCGGTTTACATTGGTGAAATGTACAAACTGGTAATGGGTAGCGCTCGTAAATCCGAGCTTTTTCACAAAATCCCTGTCCGGTTCTTTGGTTTTACTGCCGTCAACGCCGCTGTAGTTCACATTGATGGCCCACATGGTAAGTTGCAGGTCTAATCCCGGGAAACCGGCCTTTTTGGTTTCGGCCGCAAACCATTTGAGCGCGTCGATGGTTTGTTCCAGTCCGCCCAAGCCGGCAATGAGCTGCGGCACGTCATAGATCATGAATACCGGTTTGCCGTCGATTTTGTAATATTGCGGGTGCTTGAAATATTTTTCAATGTTCCGTTTGCATATCTTCTCAAATTCCTGGCGGTCGACCTTGCCGGTCCAGATCACGTTATCTTCTTTGACACTGGCCAGGCGGGTATCCCAAACGTTTACCACTTCGTGGTTGGCCCACATCAGGTAGAATTTCATCTTCCCGACGTTATCGGCTTTCAGGAAACCATTGTCGAGCGTGGTTTCCATAAACGGACGGCCATCATACCAATACCAGTCGAAGATGAAAACATTTATCCCGTGTTTTGTGGCAACATCTATTTCCATGGACATCACGGCGGGATCCGCTTCGTTGATGTATCCCCAGAGCGGCTTGCGATCCCAGTAATGCCCGGGATAACGCTTCTGCATGTTGGCCACGGTTTCCCATTCGCCGATGCCGAATGGCCAGAAGGGTCGCAGGCGCGGGTCGTCGGCTGCATACGCCGGATACAGGAAAGCTGCCACATCGTATTCCTTTTTCTGGGCGTTCAGGCCCAAGCATAAAACGGCAAACAATGCCAAAATAACTGTTCTTTTCATTTGGATAAAATTATTCTGTTTATTTATTTGTTGATATTTTTAAAACATAACTGATTCGAGAAATCCACCCTGAACGTGTTTCAAATTCCATTTCGAGATGCATCTTAACTGTTGATTATCATCCTGTTTAAAAACACCGGGAGTTTTGGATAAAAACACTGGGAGTTTTTAGTGAAAACATTGGGAGTTTTTGGTAAAAACACTGGGAGTTTTTGGTGAAAACACAGTGCGTTTTATTTTGACCGGCGCTCATCATTTATCGCTGTTTATTGTCGGCGGCTGTCACCTAAACACATCTTTTACAGCCTCCAGATATGCCGTCCCGGTCTTGATGTCGGGTTCCAGGTAACTGCCTTCGGTCCATTCGTTCCAGCAATTGATGTTCATGATGCGCGGGCCGTTGGGATCGGCCAGCAGCCTGTCCCGGGTCATTTGCAATGCTGTTTTGAAATTTTCCGGGGTGTTGTTGCCCATCGTGTTGGTGTAGGGATAACCATAGCCGCTGCCGCTCCATTCCCTGTCCTGGTTGGTTCGCGGACTGGGGTCCCAGCCCATGGTGACATTCGGATAATACGGCGTTCCGTATTCTTCTTTTGCTTTGTCCCAGTGCGTCATGTATGCGTCCCGCACCTGGTTGTAGTCGGTTTGAACCTGCTGAAGCCCGACATGGTGCACCCATACATAGGATGTGGCCGAATCGAATTTGAGCTTTTCCAGCAGTTCCCTGTTGCTGGCAGGCGCGTCCTGTCCCGGCAGGATGGCCGTACTCCACGCCACCAGATTCCAGTGCACGCCTTTCAGCCCGGCCCTGACCGCTTTTTCGTTCAGCTGGTCCATTGCCTGCCGCGTTGCCTCCAGTGAGCCGAAGCTGTTGATGAAGTTCTGGATATCATAGATGGAAAAATAGGCTTTGCCGTCGATGAGCCAGTAATTCGGCCTTGTGAAGTACTGCTTCACGATGTTGTCGCCTATCGGGTCGAACATTTCGGGCGTTACCTTTCCGGAATATAAGTATTCGTGCCTGTCGCCCGCTGTGTAGGGATACAGTTCCATCCAGTCGTGGTTGGCCCACATGAGCGCAAACTTTATCGAATCGGTGTTGCGGGCTTTCAGGAAACCTTCGTCCAGGCAACGGTTCAGGAAAGGCTTGCCAAGGTAGGTATACCAGTCAAAAATGAATACATCGATGCCGTGGGTAGCGGCGGCGCGTATTTTCTGCTGCATTACTTCGGGGTCTTTCTCATCCCGGTATCCCCATGCAGGAACCTTGGGCTGGTCGTGTCCCTCGAAACGCGGACGCGCCTGTTTCACCAGTTCCCACTCCGACCAGTTATCAAAATGCTGGCGGCTGATCCGCAAATCGGCGGTATCGCGGGTATGATAGTTGGGAAAATAGTAACAGGCTACCGTGATTTTATCAACAGGAGGCTTGTTCCGGTTTTTGCAGGAGACTGCAAAAACCAGGATAATGATGCAAAAAACAGTGACTTTTGTCATGATATACAAAGATATAAGATATGATTTTTTGTTGTTTGCTTACCAATTGAACTTTCAAAGATAATACTTTCTTTAATGCCACTTGCTCATACTGTGGGATGTTTTTGCGCATTTGATGCCCTACCTCGAGTTACGCCTGCGGCTTGCACGGGGTTATCCAAATTAGACGCCTTCCGGCGTCCGGCGTTAAAAAAACGCACAGGGTTGATGCGAAGAACGACATGTTTGTTGAAAATTGGCCCGGCGGCTCCCTTGCTTCTCCATGGCGTCCCGTGTCCCTATTACGATTCGGGACACAGGAACCACAGAAGAGGCCGTTATTTGTAGCCCGGATTTTCCACCAGTTTCGGGTTGTTGGCAGTCCTGTTCAGGGTGATGGGCAGATAATAGTTTTCTTCCCTGAACAAAGGGACATTGACAGCTCCGTCAATCCGGTCGATCACAATCAGTTTGTATTTCGGTTGTCCGGCTTTATAGCTGCCGTAATCCAGGACATAGCGCAAGCCTGAAAATTCGCGCGACAAATCCTGAACGGCAGTTCTCCACCTTCTCACATCCCAATACCTGTGGCCTTCGAAAGTAAGTTCCACCTTCCGTTCGTGGCGTATCTTTGCGCGGTCGACCGAACCAAGAAGAGCGATACCGGCACGGTCGCGCACTTTATTGACCGCTTCCAGGGCTTTGGCGGTTTCCCCCAGTTCAAATGCGGCTTCAGCCATGTTCAGGTACACTTCGGCCATGCGGAATATCTGCCAGTCCTGCGAGGAAGTAGCCCATGCGCTGTTTGTCCCGGCCATATTGTCGTGGGTTTCATCCAGGTATTTAAGCATCCCGAAACAGGTTCCGTCAACATCCTGGTCGCCTGTAGCCAGGATACCGTCGTACGAATCGGTGGTTTGTATGGTTCCGTCGGGCAGCAGTATGCCCTTGTAATATTCCACTTTATTCCCTTTCCACGGTGTATTTTGGGTGTAGAATGTGGCAAAGAAACGCGGGTCTTTGTCTTTCCACAGGTCGTCGGTGGTCCATAATCCCTGTTGGATGGCATCGCGGTCGAGCGCACCGGAGCGCCCGTCGGTGTATTCATATTCTTCGATCAGTTCCAGGTAAGCGCCGTCCAGGTTTCCGCGGTTCCATCCCTGCGGGCGGGGACACTGGAAGAAGTCGACGCACCAGCCGTTGCCTCCGCCCTGGCCATGGTCGCCGTTGACGTTGTTGTGCCTCCTGGCGAATATGACTTCGGGGTTGTCCTTAACCAGGAATATGTTCCTGAAATTTTCGGCTTTGTCGGCATCGGCATCGTACAATGCGTGTTTACCGCCCTCGACGATTTTGTCGGCAGCATCACAGGCAGCCCGGTAATATTCATCCGCTCTTTCCGCAGGGATACCGACAATCCCGTCCAACTGCAGTTTGCCGAACTGGGCGATGCTCCCGGCATACAGCGCAGCCCTGCATTTCAAAGCCAGCGCCGCGTATTTGCTCGGACGTCCCAAATCGCTTTTGTCCATGGTTTCGTTGAGATCATTATAAATCTCGTCAATTTCGCTGATGACAAAATCATATACCGCCGCTTCCTTATCCCTGACCGGGTACAGTTTATCTTCGGGCGTATCCACCGGCTGGACTTCGGTGATCAGCGGCACTCCGCCGTAACGCTTTACCATAGCAAAATATGAAAAGGCCCTTAAAAAGCGGGCTTCTGCCAGCCTCGTTTTTTTCAGATCGGGACTTAACGGGGTATCGGGCAGCTTTTCGATAAATACGTTGAGATCGCGTATGGGTGCATATCCCCACCATTCAAGCAATCCGCCCTGTATTTTCAGGTTGCCGAACTTGTAATTGTACCATCTCAAAGCATCTCCCCAGTCGCGCCATTGCGACATACATTCGTCGCTTACCTGGTTGACCGCAAAAACAGGAAAGAAAACATCGCCGTCCCAATTGACGCCGGGACTTTCATTGGCAAAATAAGCCATTGAATAGTATGAATTGGACAAGTATGCTTCAACCAAAGCTTCGTCGGTCCACACATCATTGTCGGATATAAGGTCTAACGGCGTTTTGTCAAGATAATCGCAAGAGTGGAACAAGATAACGCCCGTCAATAAAAGTACAAATATTTTTTTCATCTGTTTACATTTTTAAGATTAGAATGATACGTTTAGCCCGATGTTGATGGTTCTTTGCTGCGGATAATAATATCCTGCATTTCCGAACGGCGCTTCGGGATCGATGTGGTATTTTTTCAGTTTGTCGAAAGTCAGCAGGTTGTACCCCGACACGTAAATCCTTGCCGATTCCACAAATATTTTGCTCAACAGTTCCCTGGGTATGTTATATCCCAAAGATGCATTTTTCAGGCGAAGGTAACCGGCTTTCTTGTAGCGGTAGTCGGACGCCTCGCCGTTCAGCCCGGAGCCTCCCATCCTGGGAACCAGGGCATCCGTATTGTTGTCCTTTTCCGTCCATCGCAGATTGTATACTTCTTCGGAATATACCCTGATGGATCTCAAAAGCCATGTATCGGTGTAATATCCGAATGCACCCTGGAACAGGGCAGTCAGGTCGAAATTCTTATAACTGGCGTTGATATTGAAGCCTGTCGTCCAGTGAGGCCATCGGGCGCCCAGTTCCACCTGGTCTCTCCAGTCCAGCCTGTCGTCGTCGTTGATATTGATGTAGCGGACGTCGCCGGGACGCAATGTCGTATTGTTATTATTGTCCTGCTGGAAGGTTAATGCATCGATTTCGCCCGGGCTGCCGAACAACTTATCGGATCTGTATCCGAACAGCCGGTCTGTCCAGTTGCCCGATGCTTTGTTCATCCGTATTTCGTCCGGGTCGGTATATTCAGGTTCTTCGTAATGTATGTATTTATCCCTCGACCAGGCCACATTTCCTGAAATGTCGAACATAAAGTCACTGATATGAAAGCGCGTACCCAGCATCAGTTCAAATCCCCGGTTGTCCAGGCTGTTGATGTTTTCCTGCGGTAACGATGCTCCAAAGGTTGAAGGGAAGGTTGTGATCCTGGAAGCGGGTATGCCTGTCCGTTTACGGTAAAAAACATCAGCTTCGCCATACAGTTTCTTGTTGAGGAACGAGAAATCGATACCGGCATTGCTGATTTCAATTTCTTCCCAGGAAAGATTCGGATTGGGAATTACCGAGGAATAGATCGCTTTCATGGGATTGTCGCCTATGAGGGAACCGGCAAATCCCTGGAGCATGTAACCGGATAAATACTGGAAGCTAACAACATTGTCGTTACCCGACCGGCCATAATTCGCACGGATTTTAAGATTATCCAGATAGTCCGCGCCTTGCATGAAGTCATCCTCGCTCAACCGCCATGCTGCGGAAACGCTGGGAAAATAGCCCCATCTCTTGGTGGGTGAAAACCTTGCCGATGCATCGGCTCTTATGGTCGCCTCAAACATATACTTGCTTTTGTAGTCGTAATTCACGCGTCCTACAAAGCTCATCCGCCCGTCTTCCGATGCGCTGCCGTTATTCTTTGCCGTACTGTTGTCGCCTGCATACATCTGTTCAACGGCGGGCGACAGGAAATTGTCGCGGCTTGCCGAAAACCAGTCGCTCCGGTAGTCAATGCCTTCAAACAATGCAAGGGCCGTAATATGGTGCGCCCCGGCAAATGTCCTGTCGTAATTCAAGGATGCCTGCGTGGTGATCGACAGGTTCCGGTTCTGCGTGGTGTTCAACTGCGCCATATTTCCTAAAGCGCCTCTTAATGTATACGTTTCGCTCGCAATATCATATGTATAATATTTGACGGGCTTTGAGAAAACGGATACCTTATTGTAATTGACAATGGCATTCACCAGCAATTTCGCCGACAGGCCGGTAACCCCGGGAACCTTGTACAGTAATGTTCCTGTTCCCTTGAAATTCTGGTTATCCCATTTATTGTACCCCATCAGCTCATAATTTGAGGTTACATGCGCTCCGCCGGTTCCGCCGCCGTCGGCGTATGAAACCAGCGACGGATCGGGTAAATGAGCCGGATAAACAGGCAAGGTATTCCAGAAGTCCTGCCACACATTATCGCCTCCGGCTGATTGCGGCCTCACGGGAAATATCTTACTTTCGACGATGGCAGCCAAATCTAACAGGAAGCTTAAATTTTTGTTGATGGACGCATCAATGTTCGATTGCATGTTGTAGCGATCATAATGCCCCCCGTTGTTTTTCCACATGGATTGCTGGTTGAGGTAACCGATAAATCCGTAGTATTTGACATTTTCGCTTCCGCCCCGTACCGACAGGTTGTATTGCTGCTGGGGCGTCCAGTTCCTGACAAGTTCCCCATACCAGTCGGTGTTCGGATATTGCGGGTCGGAGCCGTCATAATACTTGCGAATCTGCTCTTCGGTAAAGGGAGCCTGTTCTTCCGGTTTACCCGACTGTATCCACTTTTCACGTTCCAGTTCGGCATACTGCCCGGCGCTTGTAGGCTTGGGCATACTGGTGATTCCCTGCAAGGTAAGGTTGGTGGTGAATGTAAAGACGGGTTTTTGTTGCACCCCTCTCTTGGTGGTCACCAAAATAACGCCGTTCCCTGCACGCGAACCGTAAATGGATGCCGACCCGTCCTTTAACACCGATATGCTTTCGATCATGTTGGGATCAATCGTATGAAAAGCGGCCTCAACGCCATCCACAATAACCAGCGGCGAATCGAACCCGCGGATGTTCAGGCTGGAACCGTCCGAACCCGGCTGTCCGCTTTGTTGAATCACTGTAAGACCCGGCAGGCGGCCTGCTAAAGCGTTGGTGGTATTGGCAACCGGGGCAACTGTCAAGTCTTTGGAACTGATCTTTGATACGGCGCCGGTAAGGGTTTCTTTCTTTTGTACGCCATAGCCTACCACCACTACTTCTTCAATTTCGCGGGTATCCTCGACCATGCTGACGTTTATCAGGGTACGGTCGCCTACGGTCGTTTCCTGGCTGGAATAGCCGATGAAAGAAAACAGGATGACGGCATTTTTGTCCGGCACGGAGATAGAATATTTTCCGTCAGAACCCGTCACCACGCCTGTTGTGGTACCTTGCACCACGACGTTCACGCCCGGCATGGGCTCGCCGGCATTATCGGTAACGGTCCCGGTAACAGTAATACCCTGTGATGCTGCCAAGCTGCCGAAAGTTCCCTTTTTTGCGATAATGATATGATTTCCATACATGGCAAAATCAACATCCTGATCCTTTAATGTCTGCGATAGAACGGATTTGACCGTTTCATCGCTGATATTCAATGAAACCCGCTGTTCCACATCTACATCGTTGACATCAAACCAAAATGAATAACTGGTTTGCGCTTTGATCGTTGCTAATACATCGTTGATCGATTCGTCTTGTATTCGGATGGAAATTCGCGCATCCTGAGAATAGACCGACGCCGATAATGAAAATATTCCAACTGTAAGTAATAAAATACTTATTTTCATAATATTATTCAGATTTCTTATTATTCTTATTATTCTTTTTTTATTATTATCAGGATATAATAATCCTGTATCCTGGATTTTTGTATACATTTGTTCCGGATTTAAGGTTTACAATTCTTTAATTTTAAATTCAATCTTTTCTTGAATCGGGAGGTGTTGCTGCATCTTCCGATTCGTTTTTTGTACTGTATTCTTTACTTTACTTCTCCATAGGCATCTTCATTTTAAATTTTTGACTGATATTTTTTACTTTTCACTAATAGATGTCAATCACATTTCCTTTGATTTGATACCGGAACTTTCCATTGACGGACATCACGGTAAAGATCTGTTCGATGGTTTCGTTGTTGGTAAAATCGCCGGCAAACCGTCGTTTTTTGATTTGGTTATTGTGAATATTCACTTTTACATTGTAACTCCGTTCGAGGTTGGAAATGATCTGTTCGAATGTTTCGCCGGTGAACACCAGTTTATTGTTCATCCAGGCTAAAGCATCACCAATGGCGTTGGCCGAAATAGCTATTTGCCCGCTGGCAGCATCGTAACGCGCCATATCGCCGGGTTTTAATGTGACGTTGCCGTTATTGGCGATTATTTCCACCACGCCCTCAAGTAATGCTATTGCAACGCCGTTGTTCTCCCTGTATGCATTGACATTGAAATGCGTACCCAGCACTTTTACTTTTATTCCTTCCACATCCACAATAAATGGCAATTGTTCGTCTTTTGCTACTTCAAAATATGCTTCGCCCGAAAGGGACAGGTTGCGGTTGGTACGCCCGAACTCCGAATTGTAGCGGATGTGCGAAACAGCATTCAACCATACCCTGGTTCCATCCTGCAAGAGCAATTGTGTTTTCGATCCGTTGGGTGCAGCAACTTCCGACAGGAGCGGTGTTACAGTCCGGGCAGGCGTAGTGGTAAAATAACGATAGGTAAAGTAACCCAGACTGACGAATGAGATGATAACGGCCGCATACGAAGCGATACGCCGTAATAACCGGTATGGTTTCATCGGGATGCGTTTCGCCATGCCGGTTTCTGCTTCCACCCGCTCCCGGAACAAACGGTAAGCCCGTTGTTCGTTGAAGGTTTCGTTGCGATCCGAAAGGCTCAGGGCATGCCACATTTTCCGCATATCGGCAAACAGTTGCCCGTTTTCGTCCGAAGCGCTCCGCCATTCGTCCAAACGCTTCCGGCCTTCGTCGGATAACGATCCTGCCAGGCGATCCATGATCATACCGATCCAATATTCCTTATCGTGGTTTTGTATCTCCATTTTTTCACTGTTCATAACAATAGACAAGCGTAAATCGATTTCGGGTAAACTGCGATGATAAATTTTTTGAAATTTTAATCTGTGCAAATGTATTGGCTGCCGAGACGCATAGAGACTATCCTAATCACTGTAATACGGACAGTAAGATGAGCAGCACGGTTAAGTAATCTTTCAACGCAGCGCGTAGCCTTACGAGCGCCGATTTAATATGGTATTTGACCACATCGACGGAAACACCCGTTTCGCGGGCAATTTCTTCATATTTCATATCGTTGAACCGGCTTAGGCAGAATATCCGGCGGGTTTGTTCAGGCAATGCCTCTATGCTCTCGTTGATTTTCCTGTCCAGTTCCTTCTCGATCAGTTGAGTCAACGGATTGTCAGGGTTGTTTGTATCGTTGGCCTGCTCCGTTTCTATCTTTTTCCCCACATGATTCCGCAACACATGCTGCCGCTCCGAATGTGCAAGATAATTCAGGCACCGGTTGCGGACAGATTTTATCAGGTAGTTCCTAAGCGATATGTTGATCTCTATCGATTCCCGGCTTTGCCAGATAGCAAAAATCACATCGCTAACGATCATTTCGCTGACGAAAGCATCACCGACATACTCGAATGCAACAGTACAAAGCAGTTTGTAATAATGTTCGTACAAGTGCCTGTATGCTGTATCGCATCCGGATTTCAGCCCTTTTACTATATCCGTTTCCAGATTCATAACCCTAACAAGTTTCGGTGCAAATATATCAAATTTTTGGAGAAGCAGCGATGCCGGGAGAAGAAACAGCGTTTCCGGTCATACGGGCTACTTCCCGGGCTTTGGCAAATAAACACCGTGCGCGGCGGCGAACGCAGGATTTGGCATGGCTGCGATCAATCTTTGTCAAATCTTTGCGCGCTTCTTCTGATAATTTGAGGCTGTTTTTATGTTTTTTCCTGCTCGTTTTTTCTTTTTCCTTTTCCTTGTGTTAATTGTAAAATAATTTGTACTTTCGTGCACCCTTTTGACAATTCAACATCACGATTGTCTAAAATCATTTAGTAAGCTGATTTATCATAAATTAAAATGATATTGATATGTTATTTTCTGAAAGAATCAGGCTGGACAGTACCGGACTATTCCGTTGCCTGTTCGATATCCGATTCTCCTTTCGGGCCTTTCGAGCGTGCAGGAAAAATATTGCAGCAAGATTCAACAGTATAAAAGGTAAAACCGATGAAAAAAGAAAGACCGTTAGTCTCGTTTGACTGGGCAGTAAAGCGACTGTTACGCGACAAGACGAATTTTGATGTAGTCGAAGGCTTTTTAAGCGAACTTTTGGGACGGCAGGTCAAGATAACCAATGTTCTGGAGAGTGAGAGCAATAAAGTATCTGCAAAGGACAGATTCAACCGCGTCGATGTAGTTGTAGAGGATAAAACGGGAGAAATCATCCTGATAGAATTACAGTTTATGATGGAGATAGACTATTTTCAGCGAATGTTGTACGGCACCAGTAAAGCAATTGTCGAACGCATGGTTGAGGGCGATACCTACGTGAAAATAAAGAAAATATATTCAATCAATATAATCCATTTCGATCTCGGACATGGAAAAGATTATGTTTATTACGGCAAAACAAACTTTAAGGGACTTCACGATAAGGATATACTGCAACTGTCTCCAAAGCAGCAGGATATTTTTGGAAAAATCGAAGCCGGCGATTTATATCCGGAATATTATGTATTGAAGGTGAATAATTTCGATGATATAGCCAAAACCAAACTTGATGAATGGATTTACTTTTTTAAAAATGACAGGATAAAAGCCGAATTTAACGCACAGGGACTGTCCAAGGCACGCGAGATACTGGATTACAGTCGGCTATCTCCGGCAGAAAAAGCTGAATACGACTTTGAACAAAGCGAAAAAAGTCATAAGCGCAGCCAGATATTTTCCGCCAAACTGGAAGGAGAAGAGGAAGCTAAAAAAATATACGCTCAAGTGATCGAGAAGCAGGCTAAAGCGCTCGAAAAAAAGGATAAATCACTCAAAAAGCAGGATAAATCACTCAAAAAGCAAGCTAAAGCGCTCGAAGAAAAGGACAAAGCACTCGAAGAAAAAGCAAGGGAAATTGCCGAATTAAGACGTCTTTTAAACATGAAATAATATTAAATTCTATAAAACAATCATTATGCGTAAAAAAACCAATTTTCTAACTATCTTTTTTGCTTTTGCATGTATTTTTGCACAGGCACAGATTCAACCCGTACAGCTTCGCTGCGAGTATTTAGTTAACCCGTTGGGGATTGATGCTGGCAGTCCGCGCCTGTCGTGGCAACTGCAGGATGACAGACATGGAGCTGTTCAGCAGGAATACCGGATTATTGTCGGAACGGATTCTGCCGACGTATCCGGGGGAAACGGCGCTGTCTGGGATAAGAGTATGAAATCGGACGATATGCTGGTCGCCTATTCGGGAAAACCTTTAACGCCCTTTACCAGATATTTCTGGCGCGTGGAAATCAAGGATAAGGACAATGTTCTCCGGACGTCCCAAATATCCTTTTTTGAAACAGGCATGGTGGATATCAAAAACTGGAAAGGCTACTGGATCAGCGACGGGGAACATCTCGGCGGTAGCGGTATTCACGTGAAGCCGGCGCCTTATTTCCGCAAGGAATTTCAAACGGGAAAAAAGATCAAATCGGCTCGCGCCTATATAGCGGTTGCAGGTCTTTACGAGCTGTACATCAACGGAAAAAGAATCGGGGATCACCGTCTTGATCCGATGTTTACGCATTTCGACCGCAGAAACCTGTATGTAACTTACGATGTAACCGACGAGCTGCAAAACGGGAAAAATGCGATAGGCGTGCTGTTGGGCAACGGATGGTATAATATGCAGTCCACCGCCGTATGGTATTTCGACCGAGCGCCCTGGCGCGACCGTCCGGCTTTCTGTATGGATATGAGGATCATTTACGAGGACGGTTCCGTCGAAACCGTCAAATCGGAAAGAGACTGGAAAACCAGCCTCAGTCCGGTGATTTTTAACAGCATTTATACGGGAGAACATTATGACGCCCGTTTGGAACAGCCGGGATGGAATACCGCCGGTTTTGACGATTCCAAATGGAAAAACGCCATTTATCGTTCGGCTCCTTCGCAATTGATTGTATCGCAGCAATTGCACCCTGTTCGGAATGTGGAAAGAATTGATGTGAAGAATTTCAAGAAAATCAGCGACCGGCAGTATATTTTCGATCTGGGCAGAAACATCTCCGGAGTAAGCCAGTTGCGGGTAAAGGGCGAAGCCGGTACGACGATACGCCTTGTACACTCGGAAATCCTGCGTCCCGGCGATAAGATAGATATCCGGAATATCGCGGAACATTATCGTCCCGTTGACGATTCCGATCCCTTCTCCACCGACATTTTCATCCTGAGCGGCAAGGGAGATGAAGAATTTATGCCGCGTTTTAATTACAAGGGATTCCAGTATGTGGAAGTTACTTCCGACAAGCCCCTTGAGTTGACGGCAAACTCGCTGAACGGATGGTTCATGCACAGCGATCTTCCGCCTACGGGACATGTCGAGACTTCCAATCCGACCATCAATAAAATCTGGTATGCAGCAAACAATTCCTATCTTGCCAATATGTTCGGCTATCCGACCGACTGTCCTCACCGTGAAAAAAACGGATGGACAGGCGATGCAAATTATGCCGTTGACCTTGGACTGTACAATTTTGACGGCGTCACGGTATACGAAAAATGGCTTGCCGACCACAAGGACGAACAGCAGCCAAACGGTTTATTGCCCAACATCATACCTACAAGCGGATGGGGACTGGACTGGGCTACCGGACCGGACTGGACGGGCAGCGTCGCTATTATTCCCTGGGCAATCTACGAGTTTTATGGCGACAGCCGGCTGCTTGCAGATATGTACGACAATATCAAGCGTTATGTCGATCGCCTGGTAGAAATATCGCCCGAGGGACTGTGCGACTGTGGCTTGGGCGACTGGGTGCCGGTCAAGGCGCAAACGGCGCAAAAATATACTTCTACAGTATATTACTACCGTGTCGCTCTCATTTTAGCTAAAGCGGCAAAACTGTTCGATAAAACAGACGATTACGAAAAGTATTCCACATTGGCTGAAAACATCAAATCCGCTTTTAATAAGGAATACCTGAACAGGGAAACCGCCGTTTACGCACATGGATACCAGACAGAAATGAGCACGGCATTGCTTTGGGGACTTGTTCCCGAGGATTTGCACGAAAAGGTAAAGACTAATCTGGCTAAACGGGTACTGGAAACCGACAGCGCTCATTTGAATGTGGGCTTACTGGGATCGAAATCCATTTTTCATGCTTTAAGCGAAAACGGCTATGCCGACCTGGCGTACACTGTCGCCGCACAGGAAACTTATCCTTCCCTGGGATACTGGATTGTAAAGGATAATGCAACTACTTTATACGAAGCATGGTCTGCTATCGGCGAAGCCCGCGAAACTTCGCTGAACCATATCATGTTCGGCGAAGTAAGCGCATGGTTCTACAAGGCGCTGGGAGGTATCCGAATTGATCCGGCACAGCCCGGATTCAAGCATATCCTGTTGCAGCC
>JAISDP010000211.1 GCA_031264715.1 Bacteroidales bacterium | reverse complement strand
TACTGCAGTCCCCATGTGAAGAGAATCATCGCATAGATCAAAAACGCCATGATGAAGTTGACCAGCACGCCGCCCGCCATGATCAGCAATCGTTGCCATACGGTCTTGGTGCGAAACTCCCAGGGTTGCGGAGGTTGCGCCATCTGTTCCCTGTCCATCGACTCGTCGATCATACCCGAAATCTTGACGTAGCCACCCAAAGGGATCCATCCGATGCCATACTCGGTTTCGCCTTTCTTGATCTTGAACAGCGAAAACCAGGGGTCGAAAAACAGGTAAAACTTTTCGACGCGGGTCTTGAAAAGTTTGGCAAACATGAAATGCCCCATTTCGTGGGCGACAATCAACAACGAAAGACTGAGAACGAATTGGGCTGCTTTGATTAATATGTCCATTTAATATTTTTATAGAGCGCGGATAACGCAGATGAAACTGATTAATACTGATTTTTGAATACTGTAATAGAACGTGGATAACACAGATGAAACTGATTTACACAAATATTTGCCACGCATATTTTGAGATTAAAACTTAAAACTTAAAACTGTTTCCCGGTGCGTTTCCTGCAACTGATTGAGCGTTGGACCGGCAATGTATGCGATCTGCTGCATGGCTTGCTCTATCAGGCGTGGAATGTCCGTAAACCCTATGCGGCCGTTCAGAAAAGCTTCTACGGCTGCTTCATTGGCTGCATTCATCACGCAGGGACGGTTTCCGCCATCCTTCAATGCCTGGAAAGCAAGGCCAAGTGCAGGAAAACGTTGCATGTCGGGCTTTTCGAATGTCAGCGATGCATATTTCGTAAAATCGAGACGCGGAAAATACGAATGGAAGCGGTAAGGATACGAAAGGGCATACTGTATCGGCACTTTCATGTCGGGAACACCCAACTGCGCTTTTGCCGAGCCATCGGCAAACTGTACTATCGAGTGAATCACCGATTGCGGATGCACCAGCACTTCGATATGCTCGGCAGGCACATCAAATAACCACCGTGCTTCAATTACTTCCAGGCCCTTGTTCATCAGTGTGGCCGAGTCGATAGTGATCTTTGCGCCCATGTCCCATGACGGGTGCTGCAAGGCTTCGTCCTTGGTTACATACACCAGCTCCCCGGCGGTTTTGGTGCGGAAAGGCCCTCCTGATGCGGTCAGGATAATCTTTTCGATGGAATTGTACTGTTCGCCCTGTAAGCACTGGAAGATGGCCGAATGTTCCGAATCGACCGGCAGAAGGGCAACCTGATGCTGCATTGCCAGTTGGGTGATCAATTCGCCGGCAACCACCAGCGTTTCCTTATTAGCCAATGCAATGTGCCTGCCGGCTTCAATAGCTTTGACAGTAGGCACCAGTCCGCTGAACCCCACCATGGCTGTCACTACCATATCTATCGATGACAGAGCGACCACCTGCGTAATGGCAGCGCTCCCGGCATATACCTTGATGGGATGCGGCGCCAATATCTCTTTCAGCGTGCCATACAGCTCTTTGTTGCCAATTACCACTACATTCGGCTGAAATCGGATGGCTTGTTGTGCCAGCAACTCCACATTGTTGTTCGCGGTAAGCGCCTCCACCTCGAAATGCTCCGGATGTGCCGCAATCACGTCAAGCGTTTGCGTACCAATGGAGCCGGTAGAACCGAGAATGGCGATCTTTTTCTTCATGGACACTTAGAATACGATATAATCTTCGGGATTGACGGGCGTGCCATTTTGCCATATTTCGAGATGCAGGTGCGGCCCGGTAGTCAGTTCGCCCGAATTACCGATAACGGCAATGGCGTCGCCGGCCTTTACCCTGACGCTCTGCTTTTTCAACAGGCGGGCATTGTGCTTGTAAACCGATATAATGTTGGAAGCGTGCTGCACCTCAATTACATATCCCGTTTCGGAAGTCCAGGCAGACATGATGACTGTTCCGTCCAGAATGGATTTGACTACCTCGCCAGGACCAGCTACCAGGTCAATCCCGAAATGGTTATTATTCAGGTCGAACTTGCTGGAAACAATTCCTTCCACGGGCTTGAAAAAATGTATTTTCGACATGGAAATATCTTCCGGTGATGATAAGGCGGATGGTTGCCGGGGCACGAAATTGAACTGTTCTTCTTCCTCCACCCGTTTACGCAACAACGAGTCCTGTTCCGAGCGGATAAAGGAGATGTTTTCATAGCTGACCGGGTTGCCGTTGGCGCTGGCTTCGGTCATTTCGGGTTCGCGGCCGTCAATAATCGCATTAACGGTATTCAGGTATTTGTCGCGCAAGTGGATTTCATACTCCAGTGAGTCGAGGCGTATGGCATTGGTCACAATCTGACGGCGCATAGCATCGGTAGGGTAGCCGGGAATAAGCTCGCGCATGGGTGTGAACATGACCAGCGCCATGGAACCACCCACCAGTATAATGATGATGGTACCGGCGATGGAGAGCACGTTCATGAGCGTGAACCGTACATGCCATATTTCTTCGAAGGTAATATCGTTAAAGAACACCAAACGGTAGGTGTGCTTCAACTGATGGAAAAACTTTCCTTTTTTCTTTTGGGCGCTTCCTGGCATAACTTTTTATGAATCGACAAAATTACATGAAAAACTCGGTTTTCCAAGTGCCCAAGATAAAAATCGAGACCATATCCATAGAACAGAAGATCAACAGGGCCGCTTTATTGCTGTAGGGTATTCATCTCTTACCTGTTCATCCCCTTTTCGGGAATAAGAGACAGGCTCTGCAATCGTCCGTAAACAAAAAAGATTTGAAACCATATCACGGAAAAAACGTAAAACATGATAAAACAAATAAATCAGAGAAATATGAATAGAATCAGACAGATAACATTTTTTACGATTTTATTGGTTCCATCAATTTTATTGAAGACATTGTCGGCACAGCCATCACAGAAGGAAGCGGCCGAACTTTTCCAATCAGTCGCGAAACAGGCACAAACCGATTTCTCTAAAATCGACGAGTATGTCCTTGGTCTGAAAACCGGGAAGAAAATAA
>JAISDP010000110.1 GCA_031264715.1 Bacteroidales bacterium | reverse complement strand
TTCAGGCAAATTTTCGGCAACAGTATTTTTAGCTATTATCAAACATTCAGGATGAAAGAAGCCGCCCGCTTGTTGAAAGAGGAGAAGTTATCCGTTTCAGATGTGGGTTATCAACTTGGCTTTACCAACCTGAGCCATTTTTCAAGAATCTTTGCAGCACATATCGGAATGAAGCCGAAACAATACAGCCGACATTAAATCGATTTGTTTTTGTAAAGTTTCAGTGTAACAAAGAAAAAGCCTGTAAAATGCTACTTTTACAGGCTTTTTAACTCGTTTGCTGCTTTATTTTCAGCAACTTGGCGGTATGGACGGGACTCGAACCCGCGACCCCCTGCGTGACAGGCAGGTATTCTAACCAGCTGAACTACCACACCGTGTTTGTTCAATTGCGTGGCAAAGGTAATGCTCTTTTTGATATTGGCAATACTTAGAGTGAAATTTTTTTATTTATTTTTAATTTATAATTGATATACAGCAAACTAAGTGATGCTCTCCAAAGTATGCTTTTTTCCTGTAAGATGTTTTTAGCCCTTGAATGTGTGGCCACAAAACTGTCCCAATGGCAGGCGTAGATGAGCCAAAACCCTGTTACTCTTCTTTCCCTGTATAAGTTATCCTACTATCACCTCATCCATCGGTGCATCATGTTCCCCGGAAGGAATAGAATCGAACAGCTGAAAATCGAAACAAACCCCGATGCTGTAAGTATGCAAAACCGGGAGAAGGCGATCGTAATAACCACGGCCGCGCCCCATGCGATGGTTGTAGCAGTCGAAAGCGATACCAGGAACAATCGCTAACTCAATGGACAATGGTGAGGGAAAATCGTCTCCCTGTGGTTCGTACAGGTTCATGGTTGCATTGCGCCGGAGCGATTGCTCGCCTTCGAACTGTACCAAACGCAAATGATCGCCGGCCACTGCGGGAAGGATGATCGTCTTTTCACGGCTCCAGCGGCGAACAAAATCATGCGTATACACTTCACCGGGCATCGACCAGTATAGCAGTACCGATGCAGCACGCCCGAAACGGGGCATTGCCTCTACCTTCTCCCATATCGTTACCGACTTGCGCAATCGGTCGTCTTCGGTCAACAATCCTTTCAGGCGCTTGACCTCATGGCGAAGTAATGCTTTTTCGTCCACGTCCCGATAATTCTAAAATTTGACATCTATGCCGGCAATCATTCCCAGGCTTCCATATATTTCCTCGATATCCCAGCTATGGTGATCATTGCTTCCACCTTGCAAAGATATTTATTTAAAACCATCTGTTGTCCGCTAAAAGCAAAAAATGCGATATTTGTTTTCTATCTACATGGAAATAAGCGTTTGTTTTTTGATTTTCAACAGCATACCGGCTTCGTCAATAAGGTAAACCTTTTCAGTGCCGGATTGATCCTGTCAGGTCTGACAACCCTGACAGGACGTTCACGCTTACCCCGAATCATCACATTTTGACTGAAAGATCGACAGTTAAATATATTTTTTTGAGAAATAAAACAGTTTTGGTATGACTTTTGTACAGGAATACACAAGGCTAAGTAAAAAATGATCATTACAATTGTTCAATAACTTAATTTTAAATAATTTCTATTCTTTTTTATAAAAAAGATAACGATCATGTTGGATTCTAAATTTTTGTGTATTTTTGCACTCAATTTTAACATTTTAATTTAATTTAATCATTTAATTATCAGTAGGTAGTATTTTATGGATAGCAGAAACGATTGGAAGCGGGTAGCCAGAACGGGCGCTCCTTCACGTTCGGAAAAGTATGGAAATGAGCGCCGGGAAATCCGTGATGGAAACAGCAGCTCGCGTAGGCCGTATACCAACAGTTATAACGCAGCAGGAAACCGTGGATACAATAACGACGACAATTACGGGAATCGTATGGAAGACCCGAATTACAACAATGATCGGGAAGGTAATTCCGGTTACGACTCCGGTTACATTGATTTGAGCAGCGCCGTAGACTCGGTTCCCGGGAAGAAAAAACGTAAGCGCATTGTCAAGGAAACGACTGGTAGCGCGCCAATACATAAGCCTTATCAAAAGGTCGTGTTAAAAAGAAAAGGGCTGCAAAAACCGCCGCCGCTCCCCAAGAAAAAGGTAAAGCCGGTTGCTCCCGCTTACCCGGATGTTGTGTTCGACAAGCCCATCCGCTTGAACCGGTATATTGCCAACACCGGTTTATGCTCGCGTCGCGAAGCCGACGAACATATCAAGGAAGGCTTGATCAAGGTGAACGGAAAACTAATCACCGAAATGGGCGTAAAAGTAAATCCCGACGACGAAGTTTGCTACAAAGACAAAGCATTGAGCAACCAACGCAAAATCTACCTCCTGCTGAACAAGCCCAAAGGTTTTGTTACATCGGTAGACGAACCCAAAGGAAAGAAAATAGTGATGGACCTGGTGCGGAGCGCTTGCAAGGAACGCATCTACCCGGTAGGCCGTCTGGACAAAATGACCACCGGCGTATTGCTGTTCACCAACGACGGCGACCTGTCACTCAAGCTGACGCATCCGTCCAACCGCATGCGTAAAGTATATCAGGTAACATTGGATAAACCCCTTACCGAAGAGGATTTGGACAAATTGGCGCAAGGCATCGAACTCGAAGACGGCCCCATTGCCTTCGATTCTATCGCTTACACCGATTTTGAAAACAAAACGCAGATAGGCGTTGAAATACACTCCGGCAAGAATCGCATTGTACGCCGCATATTCGAATCGGCAGGATACAAGGTAATAAAACTTGATCGCGTCTATTTCGCCGGGCTAACCCGCAAGGGACTGAAACGTGGAAAATGGCGCTTCCTCTCTCCCGAAGAGGTGGCTTTTCTCAAGATGATGCCGTCATAGGAGTCGAAATTAGCGTAAAGCGCGGAATTATATCTCGATACCCTGCAACGCTGTTGTGGGGTATTTTTTGTCGAATGAAAATCTGCCGTGTAAATGGAATTTACCCCAACTTGGGAATACTTACCACGAAAATGTCTAAAGTTCAATCCATGAACCTGCAAACAGCCATGTTGCAATATTCCAGTCGCCACCGGCTTTTGAAGCCCGGTAACAAGGTATTGGCTGCTGTGAGCGGCGGCATCGATTCGATGGTGATGCTCCGCCTGTTGCATGGCGCAGGTATTCAAGTGGCCGTAGCGCACTGCAATTTCGGCTTGCGTGGCGACGAATCGAACCTTGACGAAGCGTTTGTAAAAGCGGAAGCCGAAAAATTGGGCATCCCATGCCAGGTTGAACGATTTGACACATCGGCTTATGCGGCGCAGAATGGCCTGTCCACACAGATGGCCGCCCGCGAATTGCGTTACCGGTGGTTTCACGAACTGGCCGTCCGCGAAGGTTTCGATGCCATTGCCGTTGCCCACAACCGCGACGACCGTATCGAAACATTGCTGATCAACCTGGCGCGCGGAACCGGAATCCATGGACTGTCCGGCATCAAGCAACAAAACGGGAAAATCATCAGGCCGCTGCTTTTTGCTTCGCGCAAAGAGATAGAGGCTTATGCCGATACATGCGACGTCCGTTTCCGGGAAGATTCGAGCAACACAACCGACAAATATGTCCGCAATTATATCCGGCATCACGTGATTCCGGGCCTGGAACAGTATTTCCCGGGAATACGGCAAACTCTTGATCGCGACATGGAACATCTCTCGGATGTCGAATTGTTTTATAACGAAGCGATTGAACGTTACAAACGTAATATAATCACCACCAGGGACGACTTGGTTTATATCAATTTGCAGGGTCTTACCCAAAGCCCCTCCCCTCCTGCCCTGCTTTACGAAATACTGAAACCATACGGTTTTTCGAATACTGTTACTTCTAAAATACTGAAGGGACAAAGGCATCCATCCGGTCGACAATTTTTCAGCGATACCCACCGGATTGTTTATGACAGGCAATCGCTGGTGTTACAAAAGCTGGAGAATCAACAGCCGCACAAATACATGATTGACGAAAACACTTTGTACCTGGATGCTCCGATTCGCCTGGAAATAGACAAATTCGAAAAAAGTACCGGATTTATACCCGACACCAGTCCGGACAGCGCCTGTTTAGACGGCAGCAAGTTGCAGTATCCGCTTTTGTTGCGGAAATGGGAATACGGAGATATGTTTTGTCCGTTGGGAATGAAGAATATGAAAAAACTGAGCGACTTCTTTACCAATACCAAATTATCGCTCGTTGAAAAGGAAAGGCGTTGGGTACTGGTTTCAGGCGGACAAATCGCCTGGATTGCAGGCCTGCGTATCGACGATCGTTTCAAGATCACCAACGAAACAACCCATGTGGTGAAAATAACCATGAAACGGTGACAGAAGCCGCCGTTCCAACCCTGTCAGACCCTGTCAGACCCTGTCAGACTGTCAGGCTGTCAGGCTGCGAAACTGCTGACAGGATTGGAACGGCTGTCTATCCGGCGGCTGCCGCCAATTCCTTAATGGTCTGTATGGGATCGGCTGCCCGGAAAATGAAACTCCCCACCACAAACACATCGGCGCCGGCTTTTGCCAATTTTGCAATGTTTTTGGTATCAACGCCGCCATCGACCTGTATCAGCGCTTTGGAGCCTTTCTTCTCGATCATTTCGCGCAAGCGGACGATCTTGTCGCAAGTATTTTCAATAAAAGCCTGACCTCCAAAACCCGGATTAACGGA
>JAISDP010000042.1 GCA_031264715.1 Bacteroidales bacterium | reverse complement strand
TCGCACCATTCGCCGATCCGGTCTTCGATGCGTACCTTGATGCCTTCATGCAGGATGAACAGGTTGTTGCCGCTGTCGTCGGGCGAGCTTTTGAGGGTGACGGACGGAGCAAATACGATGGCCTCGTCGGTACGCTGAATATTGGCCTTTTGCAGATAGCCGAAGACAAATGACGCGAGGCTCAACAGGAAGCAAAATACGGCAAGCCCAAATGAAAGCCGCCGCACGCGCATGTGATGTACAAAAAGAAACAGCAAACCCAGCGTCAGCATGGCGATAAAGCTCCAGATGCTCCACCACGACCAGCCACGGACAGTCATCCGGTCGCGGATGGCTTTCCCCCAGGTAACCAGAAACAATTCGGGCACGGCTTCTACCTTGTCGAAGGTGAGGCTGCGCGAGAGATTCAGGTTGAAATCAATGTCTTCGTCATTCGGGGCAAGGCGTTTGGCGCGTTCGTAATACAGGATCGCCGACTTGATGTCGTGGTTCTTGAAACAGGCATTACCCAGGTTGTAGAATAAGACGGGCGACGCCCATCCCGAGTCGGCCAGCGATTGATATCCGGCAGCGGCTTTGGAAAATTCGTTCTGCCGGTAGAACCGTTCGGCACGCAGCATGGTACTGTCCTTATCCTGAGCATGCAGCGCCAGGAATATATTGATGGATAATATGATGAAAAGTATCTTTTTCATTTGCTTACACATTATATTATATAACTACTGTACCGCCTTTTGCATCTTATCGATTACTTCCACAGTTCGGCTGTAGAGCACATTCATGTCCGAACCTGCTGCAGAGGGAGCGTAGCGGGCAAATTCGCAATCGTCGATAACGCCGATAAACTCGTCGGCCAGCGCGGTATCTACTTGATGCTGTTCCATGGTTGCTTTGGCATTATCCCTGGAAAGCCCGGCTACAGGAATATTCAGCTTGTCGCTGAGGTATCCCCATAATGCCCTTGATAATTCTTCGTAGAACGGCTCCTTCTGATTCCTGTCCATGAATCCGCGGGCCTGTTTGAGGCGTCTGGCTGCGTAACGGTTGGCTTTCCTGTTTTTTACCCGTGCAACGCCGGCATATTTACGGATGTAGTTGCGGCGCAGGTATACGATGAGGGAAAAAGCCGCTAACGGGATCAGGTACCACAGGAAGAATTTCCATGTTCCGAAGAAGTTTTCGCCCGTGTGACGCAGTTTCGCCCTGTCTGTTTTGAGATAGCGTATATCCTTGCCGAGATATTTCACATCCTCGCGCGTCACTCCGCTGACTACGGTTTGTCCGGGTTGTTCTTCGCCGCGCTCCACCGTGAGTGTGTACTCGTCCGAACGCAACGTTTTGTATTGCCTGGCTTGCGGATCGAAATAGCTGAACTCAATGGCCGGTATCTTATAGGCGCCGCCGTGCCGCGGGATGAGCAGGTATTCGAATGTTTTGCTGCCCGCGGTAGCCGTGGCGTTCAGGTTGGTATTGATTTTCGGGTCATATACCTCGAAATCGGGCGGAAAGTTGATACGCGGCGCGTCCACAAATTTCATGTTGCCATTTCCGGACACGGTAATTTTCATCGTTACGGGATCGTTTGCTTTCACTTCGGTTTTGTCGATGACCGCGTCGAATTTCATTTGGCCTACGCCGCCGCTGAATGATGCCGGCTTACCATCGGGCAGAGGCAATACGGTAATGGTTACCGGGCGGCTGGTTGCCTCGCGCGGGACGGTCTGTACGCCTCCGCCGAAAAAGTCGTCGAAGATGCTCCGCGACCGGCTTTGCACGCGCTGGTTGATGCCCGCTTCCACTTTGCACGGATTGATGGTGAGCGTGCCGCTCTTTTGCGGGAACAGTACGTATTTTCGCAATACGCCGGTCAAATAGGGTACGCCGTTCACTGTCTCCTGGTCCAGCGAGCGTAAAGGCGGAGTTTCGATTTCCTGCTTGAAAAAGCCGTCGAAGGTCGGGAAAGATTCTTTGTTGATGGATGCCACGTTGATCCTTGAGAAAAACTTGATGGAGGCGTTGAGGTATTCGCCCTGATAGACCTGTTTGCGATCCGTGAGCACTTCCAGAAATACCTCGCGGTTGTCGGCCTGCACCTGCGAATGGTCGGGCCGGGCATCCGTTCCTTCAGCGCTACTGCTGCCGGGCTGTTGCGGCTGCGCGGATGCATTGCCGGCTACTACCTGTACGGTGACCGGCTTCGACTGGTATGTTTTCCCGTCGACCGTAACTTCCACCGGCCCGATTTCCTGGGTTCCTTCCCGGTCAGGCTGTACTGCATACGCAAACGTCATACTGGCGGAGGTGACCATCTTGCCGCCGGACATGTAGCTTTGAAATCCCTGCTGCGTGCCCATGCTCCGAACGACTTTGAAAGCATCCATGTCCGGAAATTTAGGCTGCGAACTGCGGGCGTTAACTTCCACATCCAATTGAAAGAGTTCGCCAACCCTCACCGCACGCGGGCAGCTAACGGTAACGCTTACATCCTGCGCCTGCAATGGCGTTGTCGATATGATCAAAAATATGAATAAAAAATATCTCATTTTTAATTACTTAATCTTTGAACTGATTCCAATGATCCATCCTGTATTTGTTTCATCCAATGGCACAAAATTACCAATTCTTTTCGATTTTACCGCGATGTCCGGCACGTTCCTTCTTCTGGAGCTTTTCCTGCAATTCCTTTTCGTCCTGTGCAATGGCATCGAGCATGCGCTGAGCGTCTTCGCGGTTGATTTGCTGCTGTTGTTGCTGCTGCTGTTGCTGCATCTCATCCTTTTTCTGATCCTGCTGATCCTGCCGGTCTTTTTGATCCTGGTTTTGCTGATCCTGATCCTGCCGGTCTTTTTGATCTTCGTTGTCCTTGTTATCCTTATTGTCCTGATTTTGCTGCTGCTGTTGCTGTTTCAGTAAACTCATGGCATACGACAGGTTATACCTGGTGTCGTCATCTTTGGGATTGTTGCGCAATGCCTGCTTGTAGGCTTCGATGCTCTCTTGCAGCTTCTGCTGCTGCAGGTACGAATTGCCCAGGTTGTGATAAGCCTGCGCCCTGTCTGTTTTATCAGTCATTTTCGAAGCTGCTTTCTCAAATTCCTTGCCGGCTTCTTCGTACTTCTTTTGCCGGTACAGCGCATCACCCCGGTTAAATGTCGCCCTGTCCGACTTTTCATCCACATCCAGCGCCCGCCGGTACGACTTTTCGGCATCTTCAGGCTTTCCGGCATGATATTGCCTGTTGCCTTCACGCATCAACCTGCGAAAATCCCTTTGATTGCCTTTTGTATACTCGCTCCTGCCCATCCTCAATGTATCCTGCCCGTATAAAGACGCGGTTAAAATACTGACGGTTAACAACAATAATATTTTTTTCATGACATGATGATTGATGATTTTTCACAAATAAAACTTTTAAAGACCGGTTGGAATCTGCAAACTGATCTTCGGTGGAATCACTCCGCCAAGTGCGCCTCATTTGCGTTCCATGATCCGAATATCCTGAAACGGTTTTTACGGTTTGATATCAATAACTCGATCAGCAAAAATGCCAACGCCGCGCCAAACGGCCACTGGAACATCTCGGCAAAATCGGTGTACACCTTCGCGTCATATTCGGCCTTGTCCAGCTTACCGATTTCGTCGTACACATTGTTCAGCCCCATGTTGGCCGTGGTTGCCCGCACGTAGATGCCTTTACCGGCCATCGCCACTTCCTGGAGCGTTTTCTCGTCCAGCCTGGTCATCACGGTGTTGCCGCTCCGATCCTTGATGAAATCACGTTGTCCCGAAGTTGTTTTTACCGGGATGGGCGTTCCCTGCGTGGAGCCAACCCCGATGGCGTACACGCTTATACCGTGCTTGAGGGCCTCTTCGGCAGCCTGTACGGGATTGTCCTCGTGGTTCTCGCCGTCGGTGATCACGATGATGGCTTTACCGGCTTCGCTCGTGGGCGAAAACGAATTGACGGCCAGGTTGATGGCTGTACCAATAGCTGTCCCCTGTATGGGAACGATGTCGGGCGAAATGGTAGAAAGGAACATCTTGGCCGATACATAATCGGTGGTGATCGGGAGCTGCGTGTAAGCCTCTCCTGCAAATACAATCAGCCCGATCTTGTTTTCGCCCAGGCGGTCGATGAGTTTCGACACGGCTTGCTTGGCGCGTTCGAGGCGGTTGGGCTGTATGTCTTCGGCCATCATGCTGTTCGACACGTCCAGGGCGATGATGATTTCGGAGCCGGTACGTTTGGTTTCCTGCAACTTGGTTCCGAATTTCGGCCCGGCCACGCCCAGCGCCACAAATATGCAGGCAATCATCAGCAGGACGAACTTCAACACGGGTTTCCGCGTGGAAGCGTCGGGCATCAGACGGCTCACCAATTCTGTGTCGCCAAAACGCTGCAGGCGCTTCTTCCGCGCAAGCAACGCCCCCGCGAAAAATACCACGAACAGTGGTATCAGCGCCAATGCGTATAGATATTCAATATGCGAAAACTGAAACATTTTTTTAATGCGAATCAAGGGTTGAGTACAACTGTCGAAAAAAAACGCAAAGGTATGAAAGGTTCGCAATTTATATATGATCTTTCCTTCAAAATTCACATTAATTCGTGAAATTCGTAATGAGGTTCGGTTCGAATTTTGATATTATGGAGATTAACATTAATTTTGCGTCCGAATTTTTAGAGCATACGTAATAATCATTTAGTAAATGAATATCAACAAAGAACAGATCGACGATTTAAACGTTGTAGTATCCGTAGGAATCAGTAAAGACGATTACGAGTCCAAAGTAAGCGAAGTTTTGCGCGACTATCGCCGCAAGGCCAACATGCCGGGTTTCCGGCCGGGTAAAGTTCCCGAAGGCTTGGTGCGCAAGATGTACGGAAAGGCTGTCTTGGTTGATGAAATCAATAAATTGGTGTCCAAATCGCTGCAAGACTACATCGAGGAACAGGAATTGCAGGTTTTGGGCGAACCGATGCCGGAAGTAAGCAGCGATGACCTGGAGTGGGAAATCGGTAACGATTTTACGTTCGGCTTCGAAATGGGCTTGGCGCCGGCAATCGATGTTAAATTGTCGAAAAAGGACCGGATCACCAAATACCAGGTTGCTGTTGATCAGGAGTTGATCAGCAGGGATATTGAAAACTATGCCTCGCGTTACGGGCAGTTTGTCGATACCGATGCTGTAGTCGATTTCAAGGAAAGGCTTACAGGCGACATTGTTCAGCTGGGTGACGACGGGAACCCGTTACAGGACGGATTATCGGCCGAAGACAGTTTGCTGGTGGTTTCGCTCATCAAAGACGAAGAACACAGGAAACCGTTCGAAAATGCCAGGGCAGGCGACGAAATCGTATTCAACCTGTCCGAAACTTTCTCCAATGACTGGGAAATCGCTTCGATCCTGAAAAAGAAAATCAGCGAAGAAGTGAGTGATATCAGCGCTTCGCTTTTCCGGTTCACCGTCAAATCCATTCAGAAATTCGTCAATGCCGAACTGAACCAGGAATTGTTCGATAAAGTATTCGGCGGAGGAACGGTTACCGGCATCGAGGAATTTGAGAACCATATTAAAGAGGAGATTGCAACGGATTTCGAAGAAAGCAGCATGTCCAAATTCGGCAGTGATGCACGCGAATATCTTTTGGAGAAGCTCAACCCGCAGTTGCCCGAAGAATTTCTGCGCAAATGGTTGCTAGCTACCAATAAGGAAGTCAGCAAGGAAACTTTCGAAAAAGAATTCCCCATGTTCCTGAAAAACATGAAATGGGAATTGATTGCAAATGCCATTGTTAAACAAAACGAACTGAAGGTAGACGAGCAGGAAATCATTGACATGGCGAAGGCAACCGTACGCCGCCAGTTTACCATGTACGGCATGAGCAACATTCCCGATGAAACCCTGACCAGTTATGCCATGAATTCGCTCAAGGACGAAAAGAGCATCCGCGGAATGGCTTCGCAAGTGCTCGAAAAGAAGATAGCAAAGACCGTGAACGAAGCTGTGGATGTAAATATACAGGAATTGAGCCCGGATGATTTCAATAAAATGATCTACGCTTCCGATAACGAAGGCACAAAAGAGGCTGGAGAAGGAGACGGCGACAAAGAGACCCGGCAAGCGAAATAAATGACATATAAATAATAAATGATATGATAAACCCGAATGAATTCCAGAAATATGCGGTAAAACATGCCGGTATCAACAGCATGACACTGCATCGTTACCAAACGTTTACCAGCGGTTACATTTCACCCACCATCATTGAAGAACGTCAACTGAACGTAGCTTCGATGGACGTGTTCTCGCGACTGATGATGGACCGTATTATCTTCCTCGGGGCTGCTATCGACGACGATGTGGCCAATATCCTGCAAGCGCAATTGTTGTTCCTCGATTCGAGCGATCCCAACAAGGATATACAAATCTACCTTAACTCGCCCGGCGGCGTAGTACAGTCAGGTTTGGGCATCTACGACACCATGCAGTGGGTAACCTCCGATGTAGCCACCATCTGCACCGGCATGGCTGCTTCGATGGCTGCCGTAATCCTTGCAGCAGGCGCCAAAGGAAAACGCTCGGCGCTAAAACATTCGCGCGTGATGATTCACCAGCCTACGGGCGGTATGCAGGGACAATCCATCGATATGGAAATCACTGTAAAGGAAATCATCAAGCTAAAGAAAGAATTATATACCATCTTGTCTGATCATACCGGGCAATCATTCGAAACCATTGAAAAGGATTCGGACCGCGATTACTGGATGACTGCCTCTGAAGCCAAGGAATACGGGCTTTTGGATGAAGTCCTCGTCAGGCACAAAAAATAAGTCCCAAGTTTCAAGTAAAGCCATTACCCTTGAAACTTGAGACCTTAAACTTGAAACTGAATAAACAGATGAGTAATTCACGAAATAATATCGACCGTTGTTCGTTCTGCGGCAGAGACAGGCGTAGTGTTAATGTTCTGATTGCCGGTATTTCCGGGTATATCTGTGAAAACTGTGTAGAACAGGCTTCACAGATCATCAATGAGGAAATGAAAAAGCAGGGCAAGCTCGACTTGGGTAATGTCAAGGTGATGAAGCCGGACGAGATCAAGAAATTTCTCGACCAGTATGTGATCGGTCAGGACGAAGCGAAAAAATTCCTTGCCGTGGCCGTGTACAACCACTACAAACGGTTGATGCAACCCAGGCAATCGAAAACGGAAGATGATGTAGAGATCGAAAAATCGAACATCATCCTTGTAGGCGAAACAGGAACAGGCAAAACGTTGCTTGCCCGTACTATCGCGCGCATGTTGCACGTTCCGTTCTGTATTGTGGATGCCACTGTATTAACCGAAGCCGGTTATGTGGGCGAGGACGTGGAAAGTATCCTCACTCGCCTGTTGCAGGCTGCAGACTACAATGTGGATGCCGCTGAGAAGGGAATCGTGTTTATCGACGAATTGGACAAGATCGCCCGCAAGAGCGATAACCCATCCATCACCCGCGACGTGTCCGGCGAAGGTGTGCAGCAGGGTTTGCTCAAACTCCTCGAAGGTGCCATTGTGAACGTTCCGCCACAAGGAGGCCGTAAGCATCCTGAACAGAAAATGATCGCCATCGACACCAAAAATATCCTGTTTATCTGTGGCGGCGCTTTCGACGGTATCGACCGCAAAATTGCGCAACGCCTCAATACCCGTGTGGTAGGATATAACAATACCAAGGAAACGGAACAGATCGACCGCGACAACCTGATGCAGTATATCGCCCCGCAGGACCTCAAGTCGTTCGGGCTGATCCCCGAAATCATCGGCCGTTTGCCGGTGCTTACCTACCTCAACCCGCTTGACCGCAACGCCTTGCGTAACATTCTCACCGAACCGAAGAATGCGCTCATCAAGCAATATCAAAAGCTTTTCCATATTGACGGGATCAAAATACATTTCGATCCCGATGTGCTCGACCTGATCGTGGACAAAGCCATTGAGTTCAAGCTTGGCGCCCGGGGGCTCCGCTCCATTTGCGAAGCCATTATGACCGATGTGATGTTCAATGTTCCATCGACCGGCGAAAAGGAAGTCACCATCACCAGCGATTATGCGCGTGAAAAACTCGAAAGAGTGAGCGCAAACAAGCTGAAAGCAGCATAAAAAGATGTCTCCGCACGCGTATTCGCAAAATGATCAAATGCAGTGTACTCATCTTCCTTCTTTGATGAAATAGTCGACCGGCGTGGCACTTCTTGCGTCAAGCACGATCTCTCGAACGAAGTCTTCGGCTTGCCCGATGTGTTGCCGATGTGGGTGGCCGATATGGATTTCCGTGTAGCCCGGGAAATATCCACTGCCGTGAAAGCGCGTGCAGAACATGATATTTACGGTTACGCATTTCAACCACAGTCCTTTTACCAGTCGGCGGTCGATTGGGTGCAACGCCGTCACCACTGGACGATCCAACCCGAATGGCTTTCATTTTCGCCGGGCATTGTGCCTGCGCTCAATATCTGTGTACAGGCGTATACCGATCCGGCGGATAAGGTAATCATCCAGACACCGGTATACCCGCCGTTTTATTCTGCCATCAAGGATCATGGCCGTGAAATCGTGGACAATCCTTTGGTAAAAAGAGACAGTAGCTACGAGATTGACTTCGACCACCTGGAAAAGATCATCGACCGGCAAACCAAAATGCTGATCCTTTGCCATCCGCATAACCCGGTAGGTAGAGTGTGGACGCGACAGGAACTGGAACAGTTAGCTGCAATTTGCGTCCGTCACCGATTGATTGTGGTGTGCGATATGGTTCATTCCGACCTGGCGCTCGACCATCAACCCTGTCCTTCACTTGCGGGTATTTCCCCGGAAATTGATGCGCTCACTGTCTCGCTCATTGCGCCAAGCAAAACCTTCAATGTTGCAGGGCTTGGTACATCATTGATATTCACCTCCAACCCCGTCCTGAAAGCAAAGTTCAAAAAGGTTTGTGACAGTTTGCATGTCGGGTCGGGCAACATTTTCGGTACAGTAGCCCTCGAAGCGGCATACAGGCACGGCGATGCCTGGCTGAACGGGCTCCTGGAATACATCAATGCCAATTTCGACATCCTGGACGAATGGACCGCGCGCGCACCGTATGTGCAGTACATCCGTTCACAGGGAACTTACCTGGCCTGGCTCGACTTCTCACCTTCCGGGTTGTCGGGCAACGAATTATACGATACAATTATCCGCAAAGCCAGAGTAGGATTAAACAAAGGGTTGGAGTTCGGTACGGGAAGCGCCTCGTTCATGCGGATGAACCTTGGTTGTCCGGCATCGATTGTCCGGCAGGCAATACGCCGGATCGACGAAAGCTTTTCGAGTTTTAAGTTTCGAGTTGATGTTTCTTAATAAATATATGTCCCCGTCCGGCGAACGGATGCTTTGGATGGTAGCGCTGATTTTGACGGCATTATGTGTATTCCTGCTGTGGCGCGCTTATCATCGCTGGAGAAATAATCCGTTACGCATCAAAAAAAAAGCCTGGTATTCAGGGGGATTAAAAATGTCTGTCAATATCCGTAACATTCGCAGCATAATGGTGGATATCGACACTCCTGTGATTGAGTTCCGCCAGCCACGCATGAAGAAACGGAAATTCAAGATTGTAGCGCCCGGCGACGAGAATATTTTCCCGCTTGGCCTGTCGCCACAGACCGGTTACGATTTCATGGTAGAATTCACCAAGCTTTACGAACGAGAACCCATACTGCGAAGATACCGCCAGGTGATAATTTGTGTGAACGATAAGCACGGACAAAGGATTACCAGGAAAAAAGTAAAGGTTTCACTGCCAAAATAAGGGTTGCCGGTGTTCCAACGCATGTAAATGGCGTTCCAACGCATGTAAATGACGTTCCAATGTATGTAAATGGCGTTCCAACGCATGTAAATGGCGTTCCCAGCGCATGTAAATGGCGTTCCAACGCATGTAAATGGCGTTCCAGCGTATGTAAATGGTGTTCCAACGCATGTAAATGACGTTCCAACG
>JAISDP010000040.1 GCA_031264715.1 Bacteroidales bacterium | reverse complement strand
ATAAGATTGATCCGTAAAATTACAAAAATATGTCTATTTTTGCTGTTTATTGGTCTTGAAAATAAATTTGAAAACTTTTTGATACATTTAAAAATAATCATCAATGACACTGATCAAGTCAATCTCAGGAATTAGAGGAACCATAGGCGGCCGCCCGGGGGACGGGCTGACCCCTGTCGATATCGTTAAATTTACGGCGGCATACTCTCTTTGGGCGAAGCAACAGGCCGAAAGCAGGGGGCACAGGGGCCGCATCAAAATAGTGACCGGCCGCGACGCGCGTATTTCGGGGCCGATGGTACGGCAGATCGTGACGGGTACCCTGGTGGGAATGGGTGTCGATGTGGTGGATATTGGGCCGGCCACCACGCCTACCGTAGAAATGGCGGTTACTGCCGAAGAAGCGCAGGGCGGCCTCATCCTTACCGCGAGCCATAACCCGAAGCAATGGAATGCCTTGAAACTGTTAGACAGTAACGGCGAATTCCTCGATGACAGTAACGGCAAGCTTGTACTGTCGATTGCCGACAGCGACGGCTTCTCGTTTGCCGGCGTAGACGACCTGGGCAGCATTACCGGGAAGGATTATACGAAATATCATATCGACAGGGTATTGGAACTCCCGCTGGTGGACGTAGAGGCGATCCGCGAAAAAAATTTCAAAGTATCGGTCGATTGCGTCAACTCGGTGGGCGGCATCGTGATTCCTCAGTTGCTGCAGGCGCTGGGCGTAGCGGATATCATCGAACTGTACTGCGAACCCAACGGTCATTTCCCGCACAACCCCGAGCCGTTGCCGGAACACTTGACGGAAATCTCGAAAGTAACGAAAGACCACAGCGCCGACGTCGGTTTCGTGGTTGATCCCGATGTCGACCGCTTGGCCATCGTCAACGAGGACGGGAGCATGTTCGGCGAAGAATATACGCTGGTGGCTGTTGCCGATTACGTGCTGAGCCGCACCAAAGGCAACACATCATCCAACCTGTCGTCGTCGCGTGCTTTGCGCGATGTAACGCAGCAGCACGGCGGGCAGTACACGGCGGCGGCTGTAGGCGAAGTAAACGTAGTAGCCGCCATGAAAGCCTGCAACGCGGTGATCGGCGGCGAAGGAAACGGCGGCGTCATCTATCCCGCATTGCATTACGGGCGCGATGCGCTGGCGGGTATCGCACTGTTCCTGACGCATCTTGCAAAATCGGGGAAAACCTGTTCGCAGTTGCGTGCGCAATATCCCGAATATTACATGTCGAAAAACAGGATTGAACCGGGCCCCGGCGTGGACGTGGATGCCATACTCATGAAAATGAAGCAGCGTTATGCCCATGAGCAGGTGAACGACATCGACGGCGTCAAGATTGATTTTGCCGACGAATGGGCGCATTTGCGGAAATCGAACACCGAACCGATCATCCGCATCTATACCGAAAGCAAAACCAGGGAAGGCGCCGATCTTCTGGCAAAAAAGATCATGGCGGACATCCGGGAAACAGACTGATACGGGCGCGTCATTGCGAGCGAAGCAGCCGCACCGCGACTGCTTCGTTTCTCCTCGCAGCGGCATGGCTTTCCGGTTATGATCATATGCAACCATAACGAGATTTTTAAACAGGCGAAGATGAAGTTTTTATACATTCATGCATTGGGATGCATCCTGTGGGCAGGATGTTTGTCCTGTGATGTTTCCGGGTCTTCCTTAAAAGCCATGCATTTGCCGCCATATGATCAACCGGACAGGGATATCAACAAAGCCGTTGAATACGGCGAGTTAGTGGTAACTCCGCTGGCCGACAGCCTGAGGAACAGGTTGAGGCATGAAAGGACCGATACGGGCAAGCTGATGCTCTACAACATGCTGGCCCGCGAAATAGGCAATACGACCCAGGCAACATCCGTATCCGACAGGGTAACACGCTACAACCAGGCGCTGCAATATGCCGACAGCGGCTTGACGCTTGCCCGGGAAATAAATTTCCGCAAAGGCGAAGCGGAACTTTACCGTACCGCAGGCGCCATGTACTTTTACCTGAACGATTTCGACAGCGCTATTTCCAATTACAACCAGGCGCTTGCCATTACTTCGGAAATCAGGGACGAATACGGGCAGGCGGCGCTGATGTACAACATTTCCCTGATATACAGGCAGCAGGGCAAAAACGTACAGGCCTTGAAACACAGTTTTATGGCGGCGTCGTACTGGGAAAAGGCAGGACTGAAAACCCAGATGCAAATGACCTTTAGCCATATTGCCAATTTGTACCACCAGGTCGGCGAAGAAGACCTGTGCATCAAATTTACAAAGAAAGCGCTGGAAATCGCTGTCGAATTGAACGATACCTTACGGCAGGCTTCGCTGTACGATATTCTGGCCAACAGCTGTATCGCCAAAGGCGATACATTGCCGGGCATTGAGGCTTTCGAAAAATCCATCGGGCTGTACCGGGCGAAACCCAATGTCGCTTCCGAAGCCCGGGTCATATTCAATTATGCCACAAAGGTCAAATCGATACCCGTCGACCGGAGGAAAAAAATGATCGCATTATCGTGCCGGTATTTTGAACAGTACGATCCCGAACATCATAACCTGGCTATTTTGTACCAGGAATCGGCTTATCTGAACCAGGCCGCCGGTAAACCGGACAGCGCCCGGCATGATATGGACAAAGCCGTCAGCCAGGCGCTTTTGTCGGGTCATACGGCTACCATCAGCGATGTATATCTGCGTGCGGCTCAATTCTACCTGGCAAACGACGAACCGGAGCAGGCCGAAACCTGTTTCCGCGATGCGCTCAGGTATAACGGACAGGTGGGGACAGCCGCTACGGAACAGGCTGTTTATGACGGGTTAGCTGAAATATACCACCTCAGGGGCGATGACATGTCCGCTTACCGGCTCAAACGAAAATCCATCCGCGTACAGGACTCGATAGCTGCCGTGGAAAGCAGAAACCGCCTGGAGCTGCTGCAACTGGAATACGAAATAAAAGAGCAGCAGGACCGGCAGGAAGCCGAATGGAAAGCGCAGGTAAAACAACAGCAGCAACTCATCGATCGCCATCGCCGCCGCATCTTCATGATCCTGTTTGCCACAGCCTTTTTAGCGGTGCTGTTGAGGATCATCATCCGGAGCCGCCGCCGCACACGGCACAACAACGCCCGGTTGCAGGAACAGCACGAGGAAATACTGCAAATACAGGAGGAACTGCGCCAGTCGACCGACGAATTGAGCATGTACAAAGAGTATCTCGAGGAAATGGTGCGCACGCAAACCGTGGAACAGGCAGACAAGGAGCAGCAGCTCCGTCATTTAAGCGACAATTTGCCGGGGTTCATTTACCGGAAAGTCACCCGGTCCGACGGCAGCGAATATATTTCGTTCATCAGCAACATGGCGGAGCAACTGGTTGGCGTATCTGCCGGTGCAATCATCAAAAAAGGGAGCTTGATGCCTCTGATCGGCGATCAGGCAACCGTCGACGAATTGAAGGAAAAGGAGAAGGAGAGCATCCGGACGATGACTCCCTTTTCTTTCGAGCACCATTTTACGGATCATCATCGGCAAGCATGGCTATACCACAGCGCGTTACCCCATCCGGGAAAGAATGGCGATATTGTCTGGGATGGTTTTGTGATCGACATTACCCGGCAAAAGGAAGTGGAAATGTCGCTGGAAAAGGCCAAGGAGCAGGCCGAAGAATCGGACAGGCTCAAATCGACATTTCTTTCGAATATGTCGCACGAAGTACGTACACCCATGAATGCCATCCTTGGGTTTATCGGCTTCATCGAAAGAGAAGATGTCCCGGCCGCAAAACGCAGCAAATACATCCGTATCGTACACGAAAGCATTGACCAGTTGCTGCACCTGATCAAAAATATTATCGACATATCGAAACTTGACGTGCGGCAAGTGGTGGTATATCCCACCCATTTTGCACTGGATCCGCTGATGGAAGAAATACGGCAACACTGGGAAAAGTATCTCGGCGAGCGGAAGCCTCTGAGCATCATTCTCGACGATAGCCGATCCATTCATCCGCTTGCGCTGTTCAACGATCGCGAACGGCTTCAACAGGTGTTGTCCAATCTGATCGAAAACGCCGTCAAGTATACCGATAAGGGCTTTATACGTTTTGGCTGCGAACCGGCTGACGATCCTTCGGAATTGCTGTTTTTCGTGGAAGACACCGGCGTCGGGATTCCCAAGAATCAGCAGGGAGTGATTTTCGAGTATTTTCGCCAGGGCAATCCCGAATCCAAAATGCGTGGAGGAACAGGTTTAGGCCTGTCCATTTCCAAAGGTCTGGTGGAAGGAATGGGCGGGCGCATCTGGGTAGAATCGGTCGAAGGACAGGGAAGCATATTTTTCTTCACCATCAGGAAAGAACTGCAAAACATACAAGATGATCGAAATACTTAACGCTTGATGGAAAGAATAGCTATTGTGGCAGCCATTGTCGTTTTAATATTTTTGTTGGGACGGCTGGGATCAAAAATCAGTTCGAAACACCAGGGCAATGGAGACCATGATCACGCAAGCGGCGACCATACGGAATAAATCATAGAGTCCAGCGGATCTCAGTGCATTGAAGATCGTGCTGCGATGAACCACTCCATGTATTTAGCTTCGGCAGCACGCATTTCCTGCTGCTCGCCTGCAGTTTTATCCTTGTGTCCGCACAGATGAAGTACCCCGTGTACCATGACACGAAGCAGTTCGTTGTGGAAATCCGCATGATAGTCTCTTGCGTTTGATTTTACGGTATCGATGCTGATATACATTTCGCCGGAGATCGCGTCTCCGTCCGAATCGTCGAAAGTTATGATATCAGTGTAATAATCGTGCTGCAGATATTTCCTGTTGATGTCGAGAAGGATTTCATCCGACACAAAAATGTAGCACAAATTACCGATTTTTTTCTCTTCTCCGGCTGCAACCTGTTTTAACCACTGTGTTATTTTCCGTTTACCTTCAGGTTGAAACGAAACCCCGTCGGAGAAGAATCGAATAGCCAACGTTTATTTCCTTATAAGAAAAAATGTCATCCTGACAAAACTTCCGTTGTCATCAAATTCAATGTTATCCGAAAGCTTTGACATCAGGAATACGCCGCGTCCACTCATATTTTCCAAATTTTCGGGCGATGTAGGGTCGGGTATGTGCTGATAATCGAAACCGGGACCTTCATCTCTCACCGTCAGGAGAATCTTTTCATCATCCTTGGAGAAAACGATCTCCACCTCCTTGTTTTCATCGAGCTTATTTCCATGCGTAATCGCATTATTGGCCGCTTCGAGTGTAGCTATTAACAAATTACCATATACGTCATGGTCGATGTTATAGCTCACCGAGAAATCATCTACAAACTTTTCTACCAAGTGCAGACTATCCGTTTTTGATGCTATTTTCAACTTTTGCTCCATATTAAATTAATCAATACTCTATTTAATAATATATATACTGATTTAGCCCCGATAAGGTTTCATTTTTTGTAAAAAA
>JAISDP010000189.1 GCA_031264715.1 Bacteroidales bacterium | reverse complement strand
TTCTATTGATATGGTTTCCCTGCCGGGAAATTCGCCCGATTCTTCTACCAACCGTCTTGTGATGCCGCAAGAGCGAAACATTCCGTGCGCGCTTTGCCCGTTAGGGCATTCATATCAATGGAAATCAATGCGGCAAACACCAACGAAATCTCCGTAGGAGATTCATGATATGAAACCCCATACGGGGTTTTTGTCCGTGGGTCAACTGTACATTTTTATTGATATGGTTTCCCTGCCGGGAAATTCGCCCGATTCTTCTACCAACCGTCTTGTGATGCCGCAAGAGCGAAACATTCCGTGCGTATTTTGCCCGTGAGGGCATTCATATCAATAGAAATCAATGCGGAAAACACCAATGAAATCTCCGTAGGAGATTCATGATATTAAACCCCATACGGGGTTTTTGTCCGTGGGTCAACTGTACATTTTTATTGATATGGTTTCCCTGCCGGGAAATTCGCCCGATTCTTCTACCAACCGTCTTGTGATACCGGAAGGCATCCAATTTGAATTGCACCCTTCACCCTTCATAATTTTTTATTTATCTTTGCAGCTATAAAATTTCAGAAATATCATGAGAAAAGTTATATAAACCGGATGGCTTTACCAAACAATATCTTAAACTTTGAATCTTGAATTTCAAGTTATTATCTCCAGCACATTGGACGGATTACGAATTAATTGATACGGGCGGTTTTGAGAAATTAGAACGCTTCGGGCCGTACATCTTATCGCGTCCCGAACCGCAGGCCGTGTGGAGCAAAGCATTGCCGCAAGTCGATTGGGAGCGTATGGCATGTGCTGTTTTCAGGAAGGGAACAGGGAAGGACGGCCTGCGCGAGAACGAGCGCGGCGAGTGGATACAAAAAAAAGGCATGCCACAACAATGGTGGATTTCCTATGTGTACGGCGGCATGAAACTCCGCTTCCGTCTCGGGTTAACCACATTCAAGCACGTCGGCCTGTTTCCCGAACAGGCCGAAAACTGGGATTATATTTACGATGGTCTCAGCAGGATGCACGCCGCACAACCCCGTGTATTGAACCTCTTTGCCTATACCGGAGGAGCGTCCTTGGCTGCCAGGGCTGCAGGCGCCGAGGTAACCCATGTCGATTCGGTACGGCAGGTGGTGAGTTGGAGCCGCGCAAACATGGAAGCAAGCGGACTGACGAATATCCACTGGATGGTGGAAGATGCGATGAAATACCTGCGGCGCGAAGTGAAACGGGGAAAACAATACCATGGCATTATTCTCGACCCGCCGGCATATGGACGCGGCCCTGCCGGCGAGAAATGGATACTTGAGGAAGGCATCAACGAATTGATGGAACTTTGCAGCCAACTACTGTCGCACAACGAGGCGTTGCTGGCGCTGAACCTTTATTCGATGGGATTTTCGGCCCTCGTTGCCGGGAACATCATCCAATCGTATTTTCCGCAGATAACCGGCGAATGTGGCGAACTGTTCATCCCCGACCGTGCAGGCAGGCGATTGCCGCTGGGCGTTTTTATGCGGGGTAAACTCACTGACAGCGGTCGATAGACCCTGTCAGTGATGGTATCTATTGGACAATCGTTACCCCACCAGCAACTGAAAAGCTTTCTCCATCGCCTTCTCGAGGCCGCTGACATTCTTTCCGCCGGCCGTGGCAAAGAACGGTTGGCCGCCGCCACCGCCTTGCATTTCCCTGGCAGCTTCACGTACCGCATTTGCGGCGTTCTTTCCTTCGGCAACCAGGACATCGCTCAGGGCAATGGTTAGCGTTGGTTTACCGCCAAAGTCGCTGCCGGCAATGAATACGATCCGTTCGAACCTGTTTTTCAACTTGAAAGCCATGTCCTTGATGAGGTCGGGCGCAAATGATGAAGTAAAACGGATCACCCGAATCCCATTGTGCTCTTCCGCGCTTTCCACCAGGCCATGCTGGAACTCGGCCATGCGTTTGCGCATCACATCTTCGAGCTGTTTCTTCAACTCATTGTTTTCTTCCACTGTTTTCCTGATCGCCTGCAGGAACAGAGGCGAATTGTTGAACATGCTGCGTATCTGCCGGATGGTGTCTTCCTGTGCGCGGATGTATTGCTCCGCCTTTTCGGCGGTAATGGCTTCAATGCGTCGGATGCCCGCGGCAATGGCGCTTTCGGAAATGATCATGAAGATTCCGATCTGCCCGGTTGCCTTCACATGCGTGCCGCCGCACAACTCGATGGAGTCGCCAAACCGGATAGCGCGTACTTCTTCGCCATATTTTTCACCGAAAAGCGCCATTGCTCCCATTTTGCGTGCTTCATCAATCGGGATGCCGCGATATTCGTTCAGTGGGGCGTTTTCGCGGATCATCCGGTTCACCCGTTCTTCCACTGCCCGGATTTCTTCATCGCTCATCTTCTGAAAATGTGAGAAGTCGAAACGCAGGTAATCCGGGCCAACCAGCGAACCTTTCTGCTCAACATGCATGCCCAGCGTTTCGCGCAAAGCATGGTGCAACAGGTGTGTAGCCGAATGGTTGGCCTCGGTAGCGCGACGTTTGCCGGTGTCCACCACCGCCAGGAAATCGGCATCCATGTGTTCAGGTAAACGGTCAACCATATGGATGTTCAGGTTGTTTTCCTTTTTGGTATTGAGCACCGGTATACATTCGGTTTCGGACTTGATGCAGCCCATGTCGCCCACCTGTCCGCCACTTTCGGCATAGAACGGCGTTACGTCGAACACCAGCTGGTACTGCTCCCTGCCTTTGGCGGTGACTTTGCGATAGCGCGTGATATGGACGTCGGCTTCAGTATAATCGTAGCCGATAAAACGGGTTTCATCGCCCGATACAAGTTCCACCCAGTCGCCGGTATCGACGGCTGCGGCCACGCGCGAACGGTTCTTTTGCGCTGTCATTTCGGCCTCGTATTCCGCCTCGTTGTATGATAGCCTGTTTTCGCGCAGGATCAGTTCGGTAAGGTCGAGTGGGAAACCGTACGTATCGTACATTTCGAACACCACTTTCCCGCTGATCACCGTCTGTTGCTTTGCACCGGCTTCGGCAATGATATTTTCGAGCAGCGAGATGCCGGTGGACAATGTCCGCAGGAACGATTGCTCCTCTTCGCGGATCACGTGTTCAATCAGTTTTTGCTGGGCTTTCAGTTCGGGGAACGAGTCGCCCATCACGCATACCAATGCAGGTACAAGTTCGCACAGGAACGGCTCGGTACGCCCGAGGAACGTGTACCCGTAACGCACTGCGCGGCGCAGCAAACGACGGATGACATACCCGGCCTTATTGTTCGAGGGTATCTGCCCGTCGGCGATGGAAAACGAAATGGCGCGGATATGGTCGGCCACCACGCGCATGGCGATGTCGCTCTGTTCATGTTTGCCGTATGGTATACCGCACATCATCGAAATATCCTTGATGATATCCTGGAAAAGGTCAATATCATAATTTGATGTTTTGCCTTGAACAATACGGCAGAGGCGTTCGAAGCCCATGCCGGTGTCTACATGCTTGGCGGGCAACAGTTCCAGTTCGCCCGAAGCCTTGCGGTTGTATTGGATGAATACCAGGTTCCAGATTTCAATCACCTGCGGATCGTCGGCATTGACACGTTCGTGGCCGGGAACTTTGGCGCGTTCGTCGTCGGGACGCGAATCGTAATGGATTTCCGAACACGGGCCGCATGGTCCTGTTTCGCCCATTTCCCAAAAGTTATCCTTTTTCTTGCCAATCAATATCCGGTCTTCCGGCAGGTATTGCTTCCAAAGGTCAAATGCTTCCTTATCCATATCGAAGCCGTCTTCCGGGCTGGCCTCGCAAACCGTGGCATACAGGCGATTCTTATCTATATTCAGCACTTCCGTGAGATATTCCCATGCCCAGGCAATGGCATCTTTCTTAAAATAATCGCCAAACGACCAGTTGCCTAACATTTCGAACATGGTGTGATGATAAGTATCATGTCCCACTTCCTCCAGGTCGTTGTGCTTGCCGCTTACGCGAAGACATTTCTGGCTGTCGGCTACACGCGAATACACAGCAGGATTGTTACCCAGGAAAATATCCTTGAACTGGTTCATTCCTGCGTTGGTGAACATCAGTGTGGGATCGTTCTTCACTACCATCGGCGCAGACGGTACGATATGGTGTTGTTTGGATTTGAAAAAATCCAGGAAAGATTTTCTTAACTCGTTTGAAGTCATTAATTTGATTATTATAAAGATTCGATTATTTTTTTGCAAAAATAACTAAAAATGTCAATACAAGCCGAATTGGCTAATGTACCGTCATCCTCGCATTTATACGATTTTATCCGGGAATAGTCAGTGTCGCGCCAACGGTATAATATCGGCTTGACCCTGACAGGCTGCCAGGTCTAAAGACCCTGCGATAAGCGGCGCGGTTAAGCGGCAACTTAGCGGAAGCGATCTCGCCGCCGTTTTCGTTGGTACCTGTCAGGCTTAGGGGAATGGAGGAAGATGTCAACTGCATTTTTATATTCAAAAAAAAGAAAATACCTTTGAGCCGAAAGAATTAAGATGCGGGGGGTCGTGGGGCTTTGG
>JAISDP010000295.1 GCA_031264715.1 Bacteroidales bacterium | reverse complement strand
CTTATTTTGATTTTTTTCCGTACTGCTTGTATTTTTCAATTTGCGGAAGTTAGATTAATTTCACTATCTTTGCAACGGCTTTAGGGGTATTCCGAAAAGAGTTGAGATAGTCCCTTTGAACCTGATACGGCTCACACCGACGTAGGGAATAAGTCAGCGTTTCTTCCGCATATTTTATTTGCATTTTCCAGGAAACCTCTATGGCCATAAATTTTATTTTTCAATAAAATGATTATGGATGTGTGGGAACAAATAATTTGGAAGAACATTCTTCAAATTAGAAACACTTCACCCCTTGTACATAACATTACCAATTATGTGGTAATGAACAATACCGCCAATGCTGTTTTAGCAGTTGGGGCTTCGCCCGTCATGTCACATGCGCATCCCGAAATTGACGATATGGTACAGATATGCCAATCGGTGGTTATCAATATCGGAACGCTGGACGAATATTGGGTTGCTTCGATGGTTCGGGCGGCAGAAAGAGCCAGTCAACTGCAAAAGCCGTGGATACTCGACCCTGTCGGAGCAGGCGCTACACCCTACAGGAACAGTGTTTTGGAACAGCTCTTAGCGTTCAAGCCAACGGTTATACGCGGCAATGCTTCGGAAATACTTGCGTTGGCCAAACACAACCCTACAACGACCAAAGGCGTTGACAGCACGGCTCAAAGCAATGAAGCCGTTTCCGCAGCACAATGCCTGAATCGGGAATTTGGCTCTATTGTTTGCGTTTCGGGCGAAACCGACATCATTGTTACCGGGCGGCAAATCTATTATGTCCGCAACGGCAGTACGATGATGACAAGGGTTACAGGCCTGGGCTGTTCCGCGACTGCTGTCATCGGGGCATTTATCGCAGGTATCGAAAACAAAGCCGAGGCGGTACTTGCTGCAACAGCCCTGTTCGGCATTTCGGGAGAGATTGCCGCCAGACAGGCCGCAGGAACGGGAAGCCTGCAAGTCCTGCTTTTGGATAAACTCTACAATATCACATTGGAAGAAATAAAACAACTCATACGTGTGGAGGCAGTCAATGCAGCATAAATTTCCTTTTCGTTTATACCTCGTCATTTCGGAAGACAGTTGTCCGAAATGTAACTTTATGGATGTTGCCGAACAAGCCATATCGGGCGGCGTGGATATTGTTCAGTTGAGGGAAAAGACGGCTGTTACCGCTCAATTCCTTGACAAGGCATTACGGTTGCAGGACAGGTTAAGCCGGTACCGGGTTCCGCTGATTATCAACGACAATTTGGAAGTCGCCATGCAATCGTCCGCTTTCGGCATACACGTGGGTAATAGCGATATTTCCCCGACGCACGTTCGTTCAGCGTGGAAAGATTGCCGTTCGCTGGGGTATTCGATAGAATATTTGGAGCAATTGGAAAATGAGGACACGCAAGCGTCGGATTGTTTGGGAATCAGCCCTGTGTTCCAAACGCCAACGAAGAACGATACGGTAACGGAATGGGGCATACAGGGTATCGAAGAAATCCGCAGTCGAACCGACAAGCCGTTGATTGCCATAGGAAACATGAATGTTCAAAACGCCCGTGAGGCGATAAAGGCGGGAGCGGACTGCATCGCGGTCGTTTCGGCTATTTGTGGCGCGGATAATCCCGCGAAAGCGGCATATGAAATCAGAAATCAAATCGAGAAAGCATGATGAAGAAAAAATACAGTTATCCTTCCGTCCTTACCATTGCAGGATTCGACGGAAGCGGCGGCGCAGGTATTCAGGCAGACATCAAAACGGTCTCGGCGCTGGGATGTTACGCCACGTCCGTATTGACCGCCCTGCCCGTTCAGAATACAACGGGCGTAAAATCTATCCATTCGATTCCCTGCGAAGTCGTAGAAGAACAGATACACGCCGTTTTGGATGATATTTTCCCGAACGCGATTAAAATCGGCATGGTGCACAGTTGCGAACTGGTAAGTACCATTGTCCGCGTACTCGGCAAATATCCCAAAACAGGTTTGGTGTTCGACCCTGTGATGGTTGCTACCAGTGGCCACAAACTGATTGAAGACAAAACAATCCATTCAATGATCGAACAATTGTTCCCGCTGGCGGACATCATCACGCCAAATTTGGACGAAGCCGCAATATTGGCCGAAATGTCCATCGACACGGTGGATGATATGTATGTTGCCGGCGAAAAAATCAAAGCGTCAGGTTGTAAATCCCTGTTGTTGAAAGGGGGGCATCTGAATTTGAAGCAGCTCACTTCTTTGTATTTTTCTTCGGACGGGCAGGTACGCGAATATCATTCCGAAAAATACGATACCGGTAATACGCACGGTTCGGGCTGTACGCTGTCGTCTGCCATTGCAGGCTATACCGCACAGGGGAAAACCCTTTCCGATGCAGTGGCTTTGGCGCAGGATTATGTACAGCAAGCCATTTTTCACGGGAAAGACGTACAAACAGGCAAAGGGAACGGCCCTTTGAACCATTTTTTTAATCCGCAAAAACTTATCAAAAATGAACTGGTCAACTAAAACATGGAAGGAGACGCTTCCGATTTATCAGTCTATCATCGACATGCCGTATATCAAAGAGTTAATGGACGGGACATTGCCGATGGAAAAATTTCAATTTTATCTCGCGCAGGATTCCATTTACCTGGAATCGTTCGGAAGAACCTTCGCGCTTATTGCCGCACGCGCCGACTCCATTCAGGATTCACTGGCGTATATACGCTTTGCGGAAATGGTGATTGTGGTGGAGCGCGAAATGCACGAATCGTATTTCAGAAGCTTCAATCTGACCGATACGGGTTGCGCCGAGCCTGCCTGCCATCACTACAATCATTTCCTGAAGAGCACGGCTGCGCTGGATGCCGTGGAAGTGGGCATGGCCGCCACATTGCCCTGCTTTTGGATTTACAGGGAGGTTGGCGATTACATCTATAAAAATCATTCGGCAAACAATCCGTATCAACAATGGATTGACACTTATGCAAGCGAAGAATTTAGCGTATTTGTTAACCAGGCCATTGATATTTGCGACGCTGTTGCTTCCCAATGTACCGAAAAACAACAGCGGGCGATGACAGATGCTTTTATCACAGCCAGCCGGTTGGAGTTCCAATTTTGGGACAGTGCATATTACCTGGAAAAATGGTAGGACGAAACTCGCGTTTCATTCAATAGCGGCTTATCGCTAACAAGTTCTGCATATTGTCGAATATGTTTATTTTCGCATCATTCAGTTGCGATAAGTCGTTGTGTCCGCCTGAAAATAAAATGCAGTCAAAGCCAAGGGCGCGGGCAATTTCCGCATCGTGAAAAGTATCCCCAATCATTAAGGTTTTTTCGGGTTCAATCTGATAATAGCGAACCATTTCTTTTCCTCGATTTTCCTTTTTTTCGCCGGTAACTTCACAGCCGCATATGGCCTTGAATTTGGAGGAAATACCATGTTTTTCCACTTCTTTGCGTAAGGAATCTTCCTTTGTTGCGGATAGAATGAATTGCATGATATTCTTCTTTTGGATTGAGTTTAACACATCTTCCGCAAATGGATGTAATCTTTCATATTGCTTGTAAGCAGAATAAATATCATGATATTCGCGTGCAATCGAGTTGATATCATCGGGGAAATTGATTTTTCTGTAAAAATCGGCAATCGGGAAGCAAAATAGATTTCTGTACTCATGTAAAGTCAATGCTCCGAGGTTTCGATTCTTCATCATTTGATTCACGGTCAACAAATCGGGAGTAACATCGTCCAGCAGTGTTCCGTTCCAATCCCAAATGATATATCTGTAATCTAAAATCTTCATCCTGTATCCTGTATCCTGTTCTGAAACAGATGCAAAGTTACTGATTCTTTGTATATGTTCAGCCGGGTTAAATGGTACTTTTGCAATCAAAATAGAATATTGTCAAGACAGAACCCGGTTGCATGTTGGATACTCACGCGCACAGTACAAGTTTTTGAGAAAATCACGTTTGCTACCGTGCAGCAAACGCAAACCGGAACAGATTCACGTTTGCTACCGTGCAGCAAATGCAAACCGGAACAGATTCACGTTTGCTGCCGTGCAGCAAATGCAAACCGGAACAGATTCATGTTTGCTGCCGTGCAGCAAATGCAAATCCGAAATCGCTCCTGCTACCATGCAGCAAAGCATAAAATTTTTAGACGGGAAAATACGATTCAACCGGTTTATCAGATACTTGAAGCGCAGACGCCGGACATGAACGAATACCGCAGGCGGAAAGACCGGCTCGAATAGATTTTGAGGTTACAGGATCAGCGCCAGCGGGAGCGACAGTTTAACTCCGAAGCTGCGGTATTTGAAATTCTCGAACCCCGCGAAAACGCCTGCCTGCCATACAATGCCAATGGTATAGCCAAGTTCCGTGTAATTCTTTATCACGGGCGTGTACAGGAAGTTGAACTGTAGACCTTCCTGCCACAGGCGGTTGCTGAAGAAAGGGAGATATTTGAGCAGGAGGAACGGCGCATCGTAGGATGCATGCGCTTCAAGATATTTGTCGGAGGCGCTGTAGCGGTAATATTCGAGCAGGTTGAACGACCGGTTGCTGATGGAGCCGATGGTAACGGGTATCTCCGTCGTGGCGAAATGTTTGAAATCAGGGAAGAACACGCTTTTATCGTTGAGAAACATACCTCCGCGCACCAGATAGTTGAAGCGCTGCATCAGTCCGGTCTCGATGCTTTGCCGCAGTCCGGCGGACAAATGGTCGAAATTACTGTCGCTGCCCCATAGCCCGGTCACGCCTTTCTGCCATGTGGCAAAGAAGGTCGGGAAGTCGGACTTGACCATCCGCTTGCGGTTGTTGCGGTCTACCCGGTAATAGAACCGCGGCGTGTAGTTGAGGTTCAGCACGAAGGCAGCGCTGGTATGGTTGACGGGCGGGGCGGTCAGTTCGACATTCGCGGGGACGTTGGGCGTGTATTCGCGCGAATCACGGTAAAAGAACGAGTAATCGCTGGTGTTGTCGAGCATTACCCGGTGTGCGTATTTCAGCTTGGCGGACAGTTGCAAGCCGTTGACGATGTCGATCGTATTGTTGACTTCTACAAAGTTGTCCCCGTACAGTTTCAGGTAATTACGCCTGAACAGCAGCGACGAAACGGTATTTTCCAACGGGTAGATACCTTGGGAGTCATTATAGTCGGCGGCGACCTGCCCGAACCTGATCCCGGCAATACCGCGTCGCATGGGAGCATAGGACAGCGAAGCGTTCACATCCCACATCACCGCCTTGCGGTTGATCGCCCAGATCGCTTCGGGTTCCAGCGTCAGGCGGTTTTCACGCTCTTTCGTTTTAAAGTCCTTGTACCAGGTTAGTTTTTGCCCGACAAAAAATCCGTCAACCGTGTTAAATCCGAGTTTCGAAGGCTTTAATCCCCGATATTTGAGTGTTCCGCCTTTCTTGCCAAGTTTTATATCGGTTCCCCACAGTACTTTACCGGTTGTGCGCAGGAAAGGACTTTTCACTTTTATCCGGTTTTTCGCGGTATCCTTTTGCTGTGGTGCAGACAGTTTGGTCTCCTTCTCCCGGTAGCTTCGCAGTTCGTCGGTATTCAGCGGTACCGGGCGCATTTTTTCCCAGTAAGCCGTGTCGCGTTTTCCGGCGGCGCTGTCCACCGTCACTTTGTAGTCTTCGTAAAGCGTTTCGCTGAGGTTCAGCGATTGGTTGCCTTTCTTTTCTGCGTCGGCTTCTTTCTGCATCAGCCTTGCCAGCTTGTACGAATCGCGGTTCGAAAGGTCTTCCTTTTCAAGCAGTTTTTCGATCCTGGCGCCTGTCTTGCTTTTCTGCGCTGCTTTTTCCGCTAAGGCAAGCGGCGGAGCCTGGTATTGCTGCATGGCTTTGCGTTGCTGTTCGGCCAGCAACAGGGCGTCGGGCTTGCGGATGGACGTGTTTTCGGTAACCTGTTTGTATTTCACAGACGATACGTAATGGAATGTTCCCTTGTTGCCCAGTAGGGAAGCATCGAAATCAATACGGTGGCTGACAGGCATCCAGACATTTTCGTTCACCTCGCCAAAGTTGACCTGCATACGGAAGTTGATCCCCATCACAAACTGTCCGGACACATCCACGCTGTGCACGTTCCAGTAATTGTCGGCAATGTAAATGTATCCCGAAAGCAACTGCTTGCTTTTGTGTATGGGCGTGATCCTGATTTTGTTGATGACGCGGTTGTCTTCCTCGATGAATCCTTCGTAACGGAAGCGGTAATGTGCAAAGGCGCTCGACGAAAGCGGCGATATGACGGGCAGGAGCGCCTTGGGGTCGTATACGCTGGTAGTAACCAGCTCCATGGCGCTTCCATTCTCGCTGTCGGGAAGGCTGCCGGTTTTCTTCAATACTTTTTGCGTGTATTTGTTAGGCGCCGTAAATTGAATCTCATTGAATGATTCTTCCACGTAAGTGTTGCCCTCCTTATATTCTTCCAGCTCGTCCTTAGCCAGGCGCTTTACGAGTTTCGAAATCTTGATGATCTGCAACGAGCCTTTCATGTATACATCGGAGTTAAATTCCGACACCTGGTTCATGTAATAGGGCGCCATGGCGATAGCCCGCCGCATGATGCCGTAAGCAGGGTCTTCCCTTTTGTCCGTGATGACCACTTCCTTTATTTCGTAGGCTTTTTCGCGCAAAGCGATATTTTGGACAGTCGTACCCGAAGAACCCACCGTGATTGTTTGCGTTTCGGTTTCGTACCCGATGCATTGGAAAACGCAGGTGTAGGCGCCGCCGGCAACCTTCAGGTCGTAATATCCGTCTTCGTTGGCGGCAGTTCCCAGCTTCAATTCCTTGACAAATAATGACGCATTGCTCACCGGACGGCCGCCGGCATCGGTGATCCGCCCCTTAATGACCTGCGCATGAAGCGCTGTACCGGCTGTCAGCCAGCATATAAGCGCCATCTTTAAAACAGGACAATGCTTCCTCATGAATGATCATTAGAATTTCATCTTGTAAGTTGCTCCTAATGACAAAACGCGGGGATCGTCGCCAACGAGGTATTCGTCGCAACGCAGGAAGAAATCGAGGTAGGTGGTGCGGTTCAGGCGCCAGCTCGTCCCGCCCTGCAATCGCAGGCGCGTTAATTCACTGCCTCTTACCGGATCGTTCAAATCGGTTGAGAAATCGCAGGAAAGGTAGGGTTTCCACGGAGAACCCCAAATCAGGTAAGCGGCTTCCAGCTTGTTTTTCATCCTGTATTTGGGATTGATCCTGTATTCGCCCCGGTTTTCGTTGCGGGACGTTCCCTGCAACCGTCCGCGCCACGACAGGATCAACGGACCCAGCGTCTCTTTATACGAAAGGTTGAAGTAGTAGCGGTGCCGGGCTTCAAAAATGCGGTCGTTATTATAAAGGTACAGAAGGGCATAATAAACCCCTATTTTCACCTTCCGGTTAAAAAACGCATAATCAATCCCCAGGGAGGTAACGCTGCGGTCGAAGCCGATGCTGTTGTCCCGCAGGCGCAGTTCTTCTTCTCCCGTCAGGCTGAAAAAACGGCCTAACTCTTTTTCCGCTTCTACCGACAGGGAAATGCCCAAACCGGTTTCGCGCGGCGTTTGGGCAAGGGAAGACAGCGGAAACAGCAGCAGCAGGAGGGGGAGGCTTTTATGAAAACCGCGTAACATGATCAATGGTGTTTATTTCGTCGGAAACAGCATTGTAATAGACCTTCAGGAAAGCGACGTCGCGCAGGAAATCAATATGTCCTATTTCTATTTTCGTAATATCCAGACCGGTTCTGTCTTTGAGGTCGGCAAGCAAATCGTTGTACCTGTCCGGTTTGATCAGGTCGATTTTCTCGTAAAGGATAATCTTGTTCGACGTATGCTTCAGAAACCGGTTGCTTTCCAATATCCAGATGATGAAAACAAAAAGCAGGTTCGCCGTAACCACCGAGATGTACGGCACTTCCATCGACAGGCCGTTGACAACGGAAATGCCGATAATGACAAACAGGTACGTCATTTCCCGGATCTGTACCGTTTCCGTCCGGTAACGAATCATGCCGAAGATGGCAAAAAGTCCCAGCGCGAAACCGATTTGCATCGGAATACTCTGTAAAAGGAACAGGAGGAGAAAGACCGTGACGCTGAACAGGATGAAGGTGAAATAATAATCTTTCCTCCGGCTTTTCCGGTAATAGAAAAACTGGATAATGACCCAGCAAATAAGAAGGTTAAATGCAAATCGCATGATAAGCATCCAGAAATTGGTGGGGTCAAATACATCCACGCCCATGAAGGTCAGGCCTTTTTTAGCCAGCTCGGCGACATGTTCGGATGCAATTTGAGGATCGTAATCGGTTTGAATCATGATATGTGATATGTGATATGTTATTGTATTAATTTATTAATGGCCGCCCATTTGCGTTTGAAGCGGTTGTACTTGACACGGGAATCCGTCAAAACGGTACCCATGCAATATTTGCTGAAAGAGATTTTTTTGATGCGGAAACGGTTCAGGATGTCCCTGAAATCGGAATGTTGCCAGCCGTCCTGCTTTAATTCGATAATCATCAGCTTGTCTACCGACTGCGTATTTTCCGTCCGGTAATTGAGGAAGGAAAGATGCATGTCGATCGTGATCCGTTCGGTTGCATGATGGTTGACAAAGGTCATCCGCTCGAAATTATTTGCCAGCGAAGGCTCCAGGATTTGGGTATCGAACTGGGCGTTGTCTTCCAGGAACTGCTTTTCGTCCTTCAAGTCCCGAACGGAAGTAAGGTGGGACAGGCCGACGGGAACGCGCTTCTTGCGGGTTCTCCCCTTGTTGTTTTTATTTTTCACTTCCAGAAAGGAAAGATTGGAATCGACATAAGAGCGGATCCGTATCTTCTGCCGGTTCAGCTTTCCGTTCTGATGCATCAGGAACATTTTCAAATCGGGAGTATCCAGGTATTGCGTGCAGTATGGAGCCACGCGAACGCCGTCGTTTACCTGTACCCGGAAAGACGGAAGCATCTCTTCCAGAAGCTGGGGAAGCAGGGCAACCGGCGCGGCAAACTTGGAATCGATCCTGTCCATCAGGCGGATATTTTCCATTTCGCCCAGCGTGATCGTTTGCATCTTTTCCAGTATGTCACTTATACGAGTATTCATACACTTTGGTAGAGTATAATTTCCCGTCGGGATTGTAGTTGTACTGGATCTTTTTCCTGCCGGCGTCGTTGTATTCATATTTGCGTATCCGGAACAGTTTGTTCTTGTCGTTGTACACATTTTCGCGGATACATCTTCCGGTAGCATAGTCGTACTCGAAAGTGACTCTTTCGCGCTGTCCGTAAACGGCGTATTCAATTTCTTCCAGCTTATAGCCGTTTTCGTCCCAAACGGTTAAATGATCCATCCACTGGCGCTGGCCTTTGGCGTCGGCATTCATTTCCTTAACGACCAGGTTTTTCCTTAGCGCCCGTTTTTCTTCCGGCGTCAGGAAGGGCGTTTGCGCCTGCGAAGCGGAGGGAACTTGCGGCTTTTGATCCTGAGCGGCGCTGTCGATGCAGCAGGCCCCGGCAAACAGTACGAGACCGATAATGTATTTTTTCATGATTACGACCTGGCTTTAACTTCAAATTCCGGCAATACATATATTTTCCCGGATTCCGTCACGTTGATGACCTGCTTGATCGGGGTTAGCTTTCGCGTTTCGGGGTCTTCGCTGGTCACCCAGACTTCATATGTCCCCGGAAGAATCTTTTGGAAGATAAAAACCCCCTGATCTCCCACCCGGATGCGTTCAAAAAACATTTCTTCCCCGTAGTGGTTGATGTAGACATCCGCATCAATCGCCGGGCCTTCATCGACTTTCCTGCTGCCATCGTAGAACAGGGCATAGACGGAGCCTTTGATCATCGACGTTCCGTAGGCTTTTCCCGTATGAATGAAAATCGTATCGGCTTTATTGGCGCCGCCGCCGATTTTCACTTCCCTGGAGACGGCCTCCTTGCGCCCGTCGGGGTATTCCGAATAGGAATAAACAATGTAACGGCCCTTCCGCAAGTAATCGAAGCGATACAGCCCGTTGTTATCGACTTCAACATCATCGCCGAAATAATCGGCTGCATTATCTCCGAAAATCAGATAGACGTCCTTCTTCGCTGCCGGAAAAGTCTCCGTCCGGAAAGAAAAGTTATCATCGGAATGTTCAACCTGATAAACATAGCCTTCCAGCGAAGACGAACCGCCCAGGCCTTCATCCTTATTGCAGGCGCAAAACAGAAACAACCCCAAAAGCAGGGGAAAACAATATTTCATAAATGATTAAATATAAATGATATTAATAAACGTAAAACTGCGATCGTTTATGGGTGCAAAAGTAAATATTTTATTCATTGATGATCTAACGCAGTGGAAAATTGTGATTTTTTATATAAAATATTTTCAAAAAATGGGGACGATTTGACTTTTACTTTATAAAAAATTTTACCTTTGCGATGTTCATACACACAAGTTTTACAATGACAGACAAGGTAGCCGTTACGTGTTTATTCCCGTCCTGCAACGCGGTTGAAGATAACGCATTTCTCCGGAAAATTCTTCACGGATTATTTGGCGGTGTCGGATATTTGATACTTTTGTACCCGTAATTTGTTATTGATTATGAATACAGTAAGAAAGCTGCCTGTTGGCATACAGGATTTTGAGAAGCTGCGTAAAGAAAACTGTCTTTATGTAGATAAAACGCAGTATGTTTATCAATTGACTCAAACAGTCTGTCCCTATTTTCTTGCCCGTCCGCGCAGGTTTGGGAAGAGTCTGTTTCTTTCCACGCTCAAAGCCTATTTTGAAGGCAAAAAAGAACTTTTTGAGGGGCTGAAAATTGCCGGACTTGAAAAGGAGTGGGCACAGTATCCTGTTATTTATTTGGATTTTAACAAATCCGAATACAGCGATGTGCAAACGCTTGAAATGGTGCTTGACGCTATGTTGGAAAAATATGAGAACGAATACGGCATGCAGAATATTGCAGCTAAACCGTCCATCCGTTTTGATAACCTGATTGCAGAAATGCACAGGAAAACAGGTCGAAAAGTGGCTGTTTTGATTGACGAGTACGACAAGTCGCTGATCAATACAATGCATAAACCGGATGTTAACGGGGAAATCAGAGATGTACTGAAAGGCTTCTACGGCGTTCTCAAAGGCGCCGACGCACATTTGAGGTTTGTGTTTCTCACGGGCGTAACAAAATTTTCGAAAGTCAGTATTTTCAGCGACTTGAACCAGCTTGTAGATATAAGTATGAATGAAAATTTTGCAGAAATTTGTGGCATTTCCGAAGCGGAATTATTGCAGAATTTTCAACCTGAAATTCAGGCGTTGGCAGCACGCAGGAAAATGTCATGCGATGAAGCCTTTGCTCAACTGAAAAAGCTTTATGACGGTTACCATTTTGCCAAAGACAGCGCAGATATTTACAACCCGTTCAGCTTATTAAATACTTTTGGGAATTTAGATTTTGCCAACTACTGGTTCGCCACGGGCACGCCGACGTTTTTGACAAAGACATTGAGAAATCAGAACTACGATATCCGCAAGTTTAATGATGACGTACAAATCGCGGCAAATTCCGTTATGGATTATCGATTCGAAAATCAGAACCTCGTGCCGTTGCTTTATCAAAGCGGCTATCTGACCATCAAGTCGTATGAACGGGATGAAGACGCTTACGTTTTGGGATTTCCGAACGAAGAGGTGAAATACGGCTTTTTGAACGAACTTTTACCCGCGTATGTCCTGACACCGGTTGCCACGGGCAAATTTTCGATCATTGAATTTTTACGGCAACTGAAAGGCGGCGACATTGACGGTTTCATGACTTCCCTGAAAGCATTTTTTGCCGATATTCCCTACGATGACATCAAGGAAAAGCATCGTGACGAACAGTATTATCAGCACGTTTTTTATCTGCTTTTCACGCTGATGGGGCAGTTTGTGCAAACCGAAGTAAAAAGCAATAAAGGCAGGACAGACGCCGTAGTTAAAACTGCCGGCAGCATCTATGTTTTCGAGTTCAAAATGGACAGCAACGCCACCGCCGAAGACGCCCTTGCACAGATTAACAGCAAAGACTATGCGATCCCGTATTCCGCCGACCACAGGAAAACGGTTAAAATAGGGGTAGAATTTTCGCAAACGGAAAAAGGCGTCAAACGGTGGCTGATAGAATAACACCTGCTGACTCACTACTCTTGCAGTGATAAAGATTTAAGGATGATGATTCAAAAACAATTACCCTTGCAGGCCCTACGGGAACCGGCGGTTACGGCAGGTATCATGTCCCTGTTGTTCCTTTTGACCCTGTCAGGTCGGGCGCTGCTCTCACGCCGGTGCGGTGCGCTGACCTGTCAGGCTGCGTTGTAGAGACGCGATGCATCGCGTCTTTGCCGGCAGGGTCAACGAAGACGTCGGCGTCGGATTCTATCACCACTGTCAGGGTCAAAGACCGCTGTCAGGGTGTGTACGGCTAATAGACATTTTGGGCTAATTTGCTAACTTTATTTTTTATCTTTTCTATAAAGACGGCAAGTCGCTGATCAGAAGCAATCGGCTTGATATTGCTTCATTTCGGCAGCCAATTGCTTTGCTTTTCCGCCGGTAACCGTGTCGAGGCTTTGCCAGAAACGGTCGCCGTGGTTTTTATGGACGGTGTGGACGAGCTCGTGCAGGATGACGTAGTCCGACAGGTGTTGCGGCAACCGTACCAGGTGGATATTCAGGTTGATGTGGTTGACGGCCGAGCAACTGCCCCATCGCGACGAAACGTTTTTCACCGTCACTCCGCGGTACGTGAAACCGTGCTTCGCGGCCAGCTGCTCCGTCCGCTGCGGCAGGTAATCCCCGGCTTCCTTGCGGAGCGTGCGGATGATATAGTCGCGGATGATTTCCTGGGTTTGTTCCGACCGGATGTCGGTTTCGTGCGGGTAAAATATTTTCAGGGCGTCTTTGGAAAGCTGTGCGCGGAATTGCGTCGATTTCCAGGGAAACAGCTGTATTTTCCGGCTTTGCGTCGAAAAAACGGTTTCGGGCGTAAATATGGTTTGCCGGTTCTCGTGTGCTGTTATCCGTGTTTGTGCCCGGCGTATCCAGTCTGTTTTCGTTTCCACGAAAGCCATTGCCTGTTTCATGGATGTCCGTTTGGGCACTGTTACCTGTATGCCGCCGAACGGCTTCAGCGAAATACGGATGTATTTGGCCGTAGCGCTTGG
>JAISDP010000210.1 GCA_031264715.1 Bacteroidales bacterium | reverse complement strand
GGTCAATGGAAACTGTCTCCCACGCCGGTGCGACGCGTCGACCTGTCAGGTTGCCTTGTAGAGACACGGTCAAAATTTTATCAAATGTAACCGTGCGTGCGTTCAACAGGCAGTCCTTCGTCTAAAGACCATTTAGTCCCCCGTCTAAAGACTGTTTAGTCCCCCGTCTAAAGACCATTCAGGTTCCCGCCTGTTCTACCGTAAGCGTTTTATCAAACACAGCCGTCCTCGGTTCTTTTAGCAGGAAACTGACGGCGTACTGCGTCGTCGTTTCCAGCAGATAGCTGCCTGTCGCCAGCGGCGGAATCACCACGAGCAACTCCGAAGGATTGTTGGTCACCACGTCGGAGTCGTCCACCCTGATACGCTCTCCGGTGGCCTGATTCACGAAATAAACGCCGTTCGCGGCATGATCGCCGGCGATTTTGATTTTTTGCCCGGCGATTCGCAGGTTACGGTTCGGGGTGAGCAGGCTGTTCATACTGCCCGACTTCACGTCGACCACCTGGGTAATGACGGCGTCGGTATCCGCTACGCCAAGGATTTCGACCGTCACGTTGCCGAGCTCCTTCCGCAGCAATGCGCCCTGATGAAACTCGAAAAGCAGCGTGTGCTTTTCCCTGTCGTACTGTTCTTTAGGACTGTTGGCAACCCCCTTAACCTGGGGGCCTGCCGTAAACCATCCCGTATTGACGGAAAAACCGTCGCACAACAAATACCCCATTTCGGTAAGAAAGAGGCTTGCCGCATGTTCCATCGCCGGCGCCGGTATGTCGGCTCCGCCGCGCGAGGACGCGGATTCGCATATTTCCTTCACGTTCAGCGTGCGTGCGGAAACAGGCCGGATCACATAGTCGTCCGGATCCGGAGTGAGCAGGTTCTTGTATAACCATGCCGAGATTTTGTGCAATATTGCCATGATGAATGAATTATGTTTTTCCTGCTCTTACGGCTTCGCAGATCTTGCCCCGTTTTTGAAATGGCTCGGCACCATTTGAATAATTATGAATTGTCGTTTTCTACCAACATGTCATCCCTGCCGGGATTTAATTCAAAATTCAAAATTTATAATTGATTTTTAGGTTATTAGTTGGGATGACAACAAAAAAAGCCGCTATATCGTATCATACGATATAGCGGCGGTATAATAAATTTGAAAAATATTTGCTAAACTTCGCGCGCGCGTATATTATAATGTTTAGCCTCTGCTCATCTCTCTCTCTCTCTCTCTCTCTCTCTCTCTCTCTCTCTCTCTCTCTCTCTCTCTGCAAATAGCGTGCCATTCGGTGATTCACCGAACGTTACACCGGGTATTGCCTGTAAGAAATTTTCGAGAAAATTCGACATGGGTTTAAAATTTTGAATTCTGAATTCTGAATTGTCCTGTATACTTCCCTGTATACTTCCTATATGCTTTTTGATTTAAAATTCGGGGGCAAATATAAATTGTTTTCGAACAAAAACCAAAATTATTTGTTTTAGGAAGATTTTTTTTTAAGAAGGGGATGCTTGAGAAGGGGATGCTTGAATTGTGAGATGTTAGCATCCGACTTGAAAAGTCGGTGTGGGGTCTATAACGAAAAAGCCCCCGGATCATCTCCGGGGGCTTTCATATGGAAACAAACAATTTTTACATCATTCCGCCCATGCCTCCCATTCCGGGATTAGGCATTGCTGCGGGTTTGTCTTCTTCCTTTTCGGCCAATACGCACTCGGTAGTGAGGAGCATACCGGCGATGGAAGCTGCATTTTCGAGGGCTACGCGGGCAACCTTGGTAGGATCGATAACGCCTGCAGCGTGCAAGTTTTCGTATACGTCGGTGCGCGCGTTGTACCCGTAATCATCTTTGCCCTCGCGTACTTTCTGTACGACAACGGCGCCATCCAGACCGGCGTTTTCAACAATCTGCCGAAGGGGTTCTTCGAGGGCGCGGCGTACGATGGCGATACCTGTAGTTTCGTCGTCATTATCGCCTTTCATGCCGTCGAGGGCGTTGATAGCGCGGACATACGCCACACCGCCGCCCGGAATGATACCTTCTTCAACGGCTGCGCGGGTTGCACTCAAAGCGTCGTTTACGCGGTCTTTCTTTTCCTTCATTTCAACTTCGGTAGCGGCGCCAATATAGAGCACTGCTACACCACCGGCCAACTTAGCCAGGCGTTCCTGAAGTTTTTCCTTATCATAGTCCGAGGTGGTATTTTCCATCTGGGCTTTGATCTGGGCGATACGAGCATCGATTTGAGCTTTTTCACCGGCCCCGTTCACGATCGTGGTGTTGTCCTTGTTCACGGTGATCTTTTCGGCGCGACCCAACATGTCGATGGTGGCGTTTTCGAGTTTCAGTCCCTTTTCTTCGGTAATTACGGTACCACCGGTAAGGATAGCGATATCTTCGAGCATTTCTTTGCGACGGTCGCCAAAGCCGGGAGCTTTAACGGCGCAGATACGCAACGAACCGCGCAACTTGTTCACAACTAAAGTGGCGACAGCTTCGCCATCAACATCTTCAGCGATGATCAGGAGGGGCTTGCCGGTTTGAAGGGATGTTTCCAGGATCGGAAGAAATTCCTTCATGGTCGAGATCTTTTTGTCGTGGATCAAAATCAACGGGTTTTCGAGCGTACATTCCATCTTTTCGGTATCGGTCACGAAATAAGGCGAAATGTAACCACGGTCGAACTGCATACCTTCCACTACATCTACATAAGTGTCGGATACTTTAGCTTCTTCGATAGTGATAACGCCTTCCTTTTTCACTTTGCCCATTGCTTCGGCAATCAGTTTGCCTATTTCGGGATCGTTATTGGCCGATACGGAGGCAACCTGTTCTACCTTTTTCAGATCGTCGCCTACTTCTTTCGATTGCGATTTCAAACTTTCGGTAACTTTAATCACGGCCTTATCCATACCGCGTTTCAAGTCCATCGGGTTGGCGCCGGCGGTAACGTTTTTCAAACCTACAGCTACCAGTGACTGAGCCAATACAGTGGCAGTGGTAGTACCGTCGCCGGCATCGTCGTTGGTTTTTGACGCTACTTCTTTCACCATCTGTGCGCCGAGGTTTTCCATTTTGTTCGACAATTCGATTTCCTTAGCAACCGTTACACCGTCCTTGGTGACTTGCGGAGCGCCGAATTTCTTGTCGACAACTACGTTACGACCCTTGGGGCCTAAAGTTACCTTTACTGCATTAGCCAATTGATCTACACCTTTTTTCAGGGAATCACGGGCTTCTATATTAAATTTAATTTCTTTTGCCATATCTCTTTATGGATTTTTGATTAGATTTTATGAAAATAACTGTTACAAAATTAAATTACTGCTAGAATGTCTGATTGTCTCATCATCAAATAATCAGTACCATCGACATTCAATTCGCTACCGGCATATTTTCCGTAAAGGACAACATCGCCTACTTTTACTTGTATCTCTTCGTCTTTCGTGCCGGGGCCTGCGGCCACAACTGTACCCTTTTGGGGTTTTTCCTTGGCCGTGTCGGGAATGATCAGCCCGCTGGCGGTTTTCGACTCAGCTTCCATCGGTTGCACGAGAACTCTGTCTGCTAAAGGTTTAATTTTTACATTTGTCATGTTTGAATATGATTTTATAAGTTAAACATCATTTTTTACTTTTCTGTGAGATACACATATTCCATGCCAAATAAGTTTTGACATGACTGCGATCTGTTTTTCCTGCCATTTTTACAGCCGCATGTGGCATTGTGTCAGTAGCCGCGGATGAGCAAGTACTTCAAATTCCCGGCATTATAAATTTTAATGTAGCCCATATCTTTCAGAAAATCACCTATATTTCCGTGTCTGCCCCGACGCTTAAATTCATCTGTCAGATGCGACGGAAGACGATGCGGGTAATACCGGATCATATCGGCAGGGTGGATCCAGAACATTTGTGGCGGGGTAACGGCAGTCTGTTCAAAGTTCAACGCCCTGTAGCTTTTGCCTGACGCCCAATCCAAATCGGCATACGTCATGATGTCGTCGGGCTGCGCTTCTTCGATGAAACAGGCGATCAGTTTTCCAAACCCGCCAACCACACGATGATGTAATAAACTTGCATAACGCAACAATTCGAACGAACGGCCTGCAACTCCATTACGCGTGACGGTACGCCCGGCGCTGAATGACGCTGCCGCTACCAGTTGCCCGCCGGCATATAACCCATAATTGTAGCGCGCGTTAACAGGCCCCTGCAAATGATTGACTGTAAAGAAACAGCGCATATCGTCTTTTGTAATGCGCTGTACCTTAGCCTGGCGCGCATGGATGCGAATACTCGAACCCGAGAACGCGGCAATGCGCGAATGTACTGTCTCCTGCCCGGTAACCCAATAATCCTGCCATAAATGCACCAACTGGATGCCCAGCGAGGCATATTCAAGCGATTTTTCCTGGAAATAAGTTGGGGATAAGTTTTGTAATCCGGCAAAGGGAACAGGAATCAAGTGGAAGACAATATTTTTACCGGGGACATAAACCGCTTTGCAGGCAAGCCCGGGAAATTCCGTCCTGTTAGTTATTTCAGCTTCCGGGTTGTATTGCAGGATGCAGTCAATTGCTTCTTTTTCAAAATCCATGATCCCGGATTTAACATAATGCATTTGCTTTCCCGGTGCAGTTGTGCCTTTGTGTTAATATTGAATAAACTGGTACGCCGGTTGCAGTTGTTTGATCCGGTTAACGATATAATCGGCGGCGGCCTTATTCTGGAATTGCTCGTCGATGCTGCGGATGGCGTCATGTTCGTTACAAATCGCACGATAGAAGTTTTGCAGGTAGCGCTTATGGATTGTCTTGTCGCTATAGGCATCCAGGATGATGCTGTCGGCTACATTGTAGGTACGGTACTGCTTTTCGACAACGGATTTGAATATATCCGCACGCATCACCGCATCCGAAGAAGTAAATGTAAATTCCAGCTTGGGTTCGCCTTCTGCAACGGTATAAACCATCAGGTTCACCGCACAACCATTGTCGCATTCCAGCCTGCAATGGAGCACATCGGGCGAGTTTTCCGATTTAGTCCATATCTTGACATCAAGTTTGCTGATACCGGCTTTCAGGATACCGGTCACAAAATCGAAATCGTATGACAATTCTACATTTAGCCGTGTAAACAAATCGCTGCGGTTCACCAACTGATGCCAGATGACGACTACATTTGCCGCTTGCATTGATTCGGCGAGCATTTCGTAGGCGGGACAATACCTGTAGCCTGTGCCCAACTGTAAAACTACCCCCGATTCTTCTGCCAATTTTTTCAGATATTGCATTTGTTCCAGGCTCAACCGGTCGGGCTGGGCAATAAACACATGCTTCATCGCTTTCAACGATAATTCCGCCAATGCCATCGTTTCCGGCAAATTGTCCGTTATATCCACTGCATCGGCATATTTGAAAAGCGCTTCGGGAGACGAATAGGAGATCAGCCGGTATTGCCGTGCAATAATCATCGATTGGCGGTTTTCGGGCGAATAACAACCAACTATCTCATAATTACTGCCTGTTAACAGTTCTGCAATGTGAACATGAGCCACGTCGCCGGTTCCGATAATTCCTATTCTTGTCATAAAGATTTCTTTTGATTTGACAAATGTATTATAATTACTTTATACCGACAAAGCAAGGGATAAAAAAATGATAACTTATTAAGACATTATATGGGGCGCAGGCTGAAAGCCCGATCATCAACAGCGCGAGATATGACCATTGCAACGTCAATGGTCCACATATTGTCGACATTTTCCGACATGGCGGCAAAAAATGCCTCCGGAAGAGATCCGTTTCCTGTTCGCTGAAAAAATTTTTACCCGTCCTGTTCAGCTTTTCCGCTGGTAGATACTTTCCCCTTTATTCAATACCACATATTTATTGTTGATGCTCAATTCGATTTCCTCGAGGATACCCAAAGCCAGCAATCCTTTTACCGATAATTTATTGTATAATGCATCGCATACTTTGTATTGCAGCGTCGGGTTGAAATAAATCATCTGGTTGCGGAAAAGGATCAAATGCATGGGGGGCAGGTCTTCATTGAATTCGAGACCTTCCTTGAAAAAACGGGTATTGGCAAACAATGAGCGATCGAAATGAATATCGTCGTCGTCTCTCTTGAAATAGTCGGACAATTGGCCTGCTCCCTGGAACCGGATGTAGTTTTTGGCGCTGATTTCGAGCTTTTCGTGTTCCATCCACCCGCGCTTGATGGCTTCGAGCGATTCGTTACTCATGCCCGATACGTATATTTCTGCACGGTCGGTCCATCCGCTTTCCTTCAAGAGTATGGCTAAACTGTAAAATTCTTCGCCCGAAGCGCACATCGGCAGCCATATCCGCGCTTTGGACTGTTCCTTGAGAATATGGGCAAGATAGATATTCTTCAACAGTATCCAAAAGGTGGGGTCGCGGAACAATTCGGTAGCACCCACGGCAATCCGCCCTGCAAAATGATCCAGGAAGTCTTTCGATTCCAACTTTTCCACTACTGTGTCCAGGCCATACTTGTTGGCAATCAGGAAGTTTTCCACACGTCGTTTGAACGAAGTCAACGCGTAATCGGTATAATCCACACCGTGTGTTTCCTTGATAAAACCGGTCAGTTGGCGAATTTCCCTGATCCCGATATCGATGCTAACGGAAGCCTGCATATTGATGAGCTATGATTAGATTTGACGGTAAATTTGCTGTTTATGCAAACAGCAACAAATATGTATACGTTTTTGAAACTATAAATGTTTAAGATTTTTCAACAATGTTGTCAACCTTTAAAAGACAAAGGAATAGATAAAAACAATAAGTACAAAATATTTTGATGAAGATTTTTGATGCGGCTGTCTGCGAAAACAATATATTTGCTGCATGTTGAAGCATTTAAAAATACTTTTCGGTGATTTTGTCCTGTTTTTCCGTAAGGATTTCCACCTTGCGGCTTATGCCTATACGGTGACAGTGGCGGCGCTGAGCATCCTGCTGGTATATGGCGCCGGTTGGGGCGCATTGATCAGCGAAAACCGTATCCCCACGTCAAATGCCATTGTCAACAACATGCTGATGTTTGTGGTGATGTATTTTCTCGTTGCCGTCCCTGTAACCATCATCCGCGGCGAGTTCCGCAACATCGCAAAGCCGGTTTTCTTTGCCAGGGGATTGTTGCTGATGTGCCTCATCGGGTTTGCCGACGCCTTCTCGTGGGAGGTATTGTCCTTGCAGGCATATTCATCATCCGAACAGTCGTATACTTTCAATGTGCTGTGGCGGATGCGCAACGTCATCTTTGTACTTCCTGTGCTGGTACTGCTCCGGCTCGCGATCGACAAGGACGTCAAAGGTCTTTACGGAATAGGCAAGGGCAACCATCACGTAAAAGCCTATCTTAGCCTGTACGCGGTGATCCTGCCCATCCTTGCGGCAGTTTCCTTTACGCCCGATTTCCTGTCATACTACCCCATGTACAAACCATGGAATTTTGAAAATGTTTTCGGACGGCCCGTATGGTTGAATACGGCCATTTTCGAAGCCATCTATATCAGCGATTTCCTGATGGTGGAAATGATTTTCAGGGGCGCGCTGGTCATCGGCATGGCATCGATACTGGGCCGCTCGGCTGTGTTACCGATGATTGTGGTATATGTAGCGTTGCATTTCGGCAAACCGGTGATGGAAACCATCTCGGCATTCTTCGGCGGATATTTTCTCGGGGCGCTCGCTTTCCAAACCCGTCATATCTGGGGCGGGGTAATTATCCATATGGGGATCGCGTTTGTCATTGAATTGTTGCGGCTCTTCCAGCATTATGCGCTGGGAATCGGTTAAAGTTTCGGGTTTTGCCCAACTTGAAACTATTTTCTTTCCAGGCTGACCACATTTTCCACATGATGCGTATGCGGGAACATATCTACGGGCTGCACGGCGGTGATTCTGTAAAATTCCTGCATCAAAGCAAGGTCGCGGGCCTGCGACGACGGGTTGCAACTCACGTATATCATTCTTTGGGGCATCGCCGGCAAGAGCGCTTCGATGACTTTTGTATGGAGTCCGGCCCGCGGCGGATCGAGCACCACTACATCGGGCGTGCCGTGCTGTCGGATGAATTCCATGGTAAACACATCCTTCATGTCGCCTGCATAAAACAACGTGTTTTTAATGCCGTTGATCGCCGAGTTGTATTTTGCATCCTCAATGGCTTCGCCGATATACTCCACACCAATTACCTTTTTGGCCTTAGCTGCAAGGAAATTGGCAATGGTTCCGGTTCCGGTGTACAGGTCGTACACGATTTCGCGACCGGTAAGTCCGGCAAAATCGCGCACAATCCCGTACAACCGGTATGCTTGCCTGGAATTGGTTTGGTAAAACGATTTCGGTCCTACCTTAAATTTCAATCCTTCCATTTCCTCCATGATATGGGGCGTTCCTTTGTACAAGTGCACTTCGAGGTCGGTAAAGCTGTCGTTCGGCTTGGGGTTAATCACATACATAAGCGATGTTACTGCGGGGAAGCGCTTCCATACGAAATTCAATAATTTTTCGCGCATGGCAGTGTCTTCGTGATGGAAGCTAACAATCACCATCACTTCGCCTGTGGATGAGGTGCGGATCACCAGCGTGCGGAGATAGCCCCGGTGGTTGCGCAGGTCGTAGAACGGCATGTCTTCCTGCAAGGCAAATTCACGGATCGCATTGCGGATCGCATTCGACGGGTCAGGTTGCAGATGGCAGCGGTCTATGTCGAGTACCTTGTCGAACATCCCAGGGATATGGAATCCCAGCGCATTACGGTTGGTAATTTCATCGCCTGTCTGCATTTCCTCGGTAGTGAGCCACCGGTTGGACGAGAATGTAAATTCAAGTTTATTGCGGTAAAACACCACAGGATCAGCAGCCAGTACGGACGCAATGGAGGGTACATCCAGCTTGCCGATACGCAGCAGACAATCCGTTACATTTTTGTGCTTCAGGAGAAGCTGCTGGCGGTAATCGAAATCCTGCCATTTACACCCTCCACATGCTGCGAAACTGCTGCAAACCGGTTCGACGCGCCATTCGGAATATTTAGTGAAACGTACAGGAATACTTTCAACGTACTTTTTCCGCTTTCTGGTGACCCGTACGTCCACCACATCGCCCGGAACGGCATGGGATATGAACACCACAAGATCGCTCACCCTGCCTACTGCTTTCCCGTCGTCGGCAACATCCACCACCTCGACGTTTTCTATAATCTCCTGCACTTTATTTTTTCTTGACATTGATTCATGGGGCACACAAGCCCGGTTCCTGATTGAATGTTAACTAATGACAG
>JAISDP010000147.1 GCA_031264715.1 Bacteroidales bacterium | reverse complement strand
CTTGCAAATATGATTTTTTTCAGGATAATATATATTCAGACGCCGGAAGGTTGGTATACGTAAGCTTACGTAAAACGACCTGACAGGGTCAAACCGACATTGTTTCCCGTCAGGGAAACAATATCAATAGAAAAAAAGATGTATCGCCGGATCAAAACCCCGTATGGGGTTTCACATGATGAACAATTTGAATTGCACCCGTTTCAATTTCGATTTTTACTTGAACGGAAAAGATTGTAATTTTGAAGCCAAAATAAAAATTGTAAGATGAAGGCACGTCGGATTATAACTTCCTCAATTCATGATTATTCGGAAGATATGCAGCATGAACCCGAAACTCGATACTCGAACCCCGAATTCATCCGCATCGCAAATAGCCAAAGAATCGACCTTTCATCGATCCCGGTACTGTCTTATCCCGATTTTTTGAAACAGAACAGTACGCTTCCGGCAAATGATCGTTTTCATTGTGCGAGTTATTTTGCACACCCTGAAGAAGACCGATTACGACTGATTTGCTGCATTGCCGATGATGAACAGGCGGATATACTTGTTTCCTCGGCTTATGTTGAAAAGAATGGCGAGCCATTGCCATCGTTCACAGCAGTGCATGAGAGTTTTCACCTGTTCGAACGTGAAATTCACGAAAATTTCGGTGTGGCTTACACTGACCATCCGTGGTTGAAACCGGTGCGGTATGCCCATAATCGTGCCAACCCCAATGATTTGATGGACAGGTATCCGTTCTTTAATGTTAAAGGTGAAGAACTGCACGAGGTGGGTGTCGGACCGATTCATGCCGGGATCATTGAGCCGGGCTGTTTCCGGTTTGCGTGCAATGGCGAGAAAGTACTTCACCTCGAAATACAGTTGGGCTACCAGCACCGCGGAGTGGAGCAACTGATGGTTGACCGGAAGTACCTGAACCAACGCATACAACTGTCCGAAAGCATTGCCGGCGACAGCGCCGTAGCCCATGCCAGCGCCTTTGCTCTTGTATGGGAGGGCTTGTGCGGTTACCAGACGCTTTATCCGTTGCTGTGGGTACAGGCGCTAGCGCTTGAAATCGAACGCATCGCCATGCACACTGCCGACCTGAGCGCTTTGTGCGGCGATGTAGCCTACCAGTTGGGTAATGCGGTATACGGACGCTTACGTACACCCATCATCAACTTTTTCCAGGCGTGGTGCGGCAACAGGCTTGCCCGGACATTAATCAGGCCGGCGAGCCTGTTTCATCCTTTTACGGAAACATTGGCTATGCAGTTGACCCGCACCCTGATCGACTATGAACGTGACTTTCGCCAAATCAGCAAACTCCTGTTCAACATGCCCGGGATCCTTTCCCGTTTCGAAAAGACAGGCGCCATAACTACCGACCAGGCGCGACGTATCGGCACTGTAGGGATGGCAGCACGTACATGCGGCATCAGGCGCGACATCCGCAATTCGCATCCCAATGAAGTATACCGAACGCTGGAACACAAACCTTTGCTATACGCTTCGGGCGATGTGATGGCCCGGGCGAAGATACGCTACGATGAAACATTGCAATCCATAGGCCATATCCGTAATTTGCTGCATGTGATGCCTCACCCGGAGGAAATCGAACATTCCCTGAAACCGGCCTCACCCGATTCATTGATCCTGACAATGATTGAAGGCTGGCGCGGTCAGGTATGCCATTGCGCGATCACCGGCCCCAACGGTGACATCATCCGCTACAAGATCACCGATCCCTCGTTTCACAACTGGACGGCATTGGCTTTGGCCGTGCGCAACAACGAAATATCCGACTTTCCGATTTGCAACAAAAGTTTTAACTTGTCGTATTGCGGGTTCGATTTGTAATTGTACCCATTTCAATTTTCAACTGTCAATTTCTTAATATATCTTTGCACCCCAAATTTCGTATGGTATGAAAGTTAAAATCATTGGCGTACTGGCATGTATCGTGGTTAGCGTAACGACTGTCCATGGCCAGAAATTGAAAACCGAGATCGATTCCGTAAGCTATGCCTTGGGGATATTGTTTGGTAAAAACATACAATCCGGCGGCTTTCAAACCGTCAATGCCGACATTTTTGCCCAGACTGTACAAAAGGTTATCCATAACGAAGACTTGGATATGACACCCGACCAGGCGAATATAATTGTCAATAAACAGTATCAGAAAATACAACAACTCAAGTACGAAAAAAACCTGAAGGATGGCCACGCCTTCCTGAGCAGCAACAAAAGCGCTCCCGGAGTAGTTACCCTGCCCAGCGGCCTGCAGTATAAGATTATAAAGAGAGGTACCGGTGCAAAACCCACGTCTACCGACAAAGTAACCGTTCATTACCACGGCGCCCTGATCGATGGCTCCATTTTCGACAGTTCTGTGGAACGGAAGCAACCCATCGAGTTGACGGTCAATCAAGTGATACCCGGATGGATAGAAGCATTGCAATTAATGCCTGTTGGTTCAAAATGGATACTGTATATCCCGTCGGAACTGGCTTATGGAGAAAATCCAAGGCCGGGCGGCCCAATTGAGCCTAATTCGGCGCTCGTTTTCGAGGTTGAGTTGTTATCCATCAATAATTAAGATTTTTTAACATATTTAAACCATAGTTTTATCATAATTTCGCAACTAATTTTTTAATCATAAATAACATGTATAATAATAAGCATATAGCTTTAGGTATTTTAGTATCGGCCACTGTTTTGTTGGCCTCTTGCGGTGGAGGAAAGCCCAACTATAAAGTTTCTTTGAAAACCGACACCGATTCGGCAAGTTATTATTTGGGAATTAACTTGGGAACACAGATCGCAAATTCCGAT
>JAISDP010000308.1 GCA_031264715.1 Bacteroidales bacterium | reverse complement strand
CGCCCGGTAGAATATAAACAGTTCAACGACCCCTTTATCCCCAATCTTTCTATCCTGGACGTGCTGATGTTCAATTCGGTGGAACAAACCAACGAACTGCTGCTGCAATTCGACCTGGTAGAAAGCTAATACTGCTGACAGCGGTGATAGAAGCAGACTACAATAATTCCAGCGGGAAACTAACCATGCCGTTTATTTTTCGTAAAGATCCGGGATACAATTCAATAGCCACACATTGATCTTCAACAATCCCGTAAGGAAAATAAATGCCGAATCCGGATAAGGAACGATACCCTAAACGGGACAGGAATCTTCTATATCCCAATGAAATGATCGAACTGTATCCCAGTTCTTTTGCCCGTTCGTGGGCTTTATTCACCATCAAGCTCCCGATGCCCAGTTCCTGAAATTCAGGTACAACTACAACCTGTGCAAGCGCCAGCGATGGGTATATGAAACCTATCGAGACCCTGACAAAGTAGATGTGTCCAACAATCCTGTTTCCACTGATTGCGGCTACCAGTGACAATTCCGGAATAAAAATATCCAGATTGCATGTTTTCGCTAATGACAAATGCTCATTATTGCATTGTACATGCTCGAATGTCCGTTCGGTAATATTGTCGATCACGGGATAATCTGCCTCATTTGCTTTTCTTATATCAATCATCTTAAAATGTTTTTCGAAGGTTAAAGATACTTGAACAAAACTCTCAAAATATAGCATTGTATAAAGAAAACCGTCTTAACTTGAAATAAAATGTATCATAAAAAGCAACGTGAAAAGCATTATTCCTAAAACAAAGCCGTGGGTTATGAAAATTTGCCTTTTGCGCAAAAAATGACTGTTTCGTTTTTTGCCTTTCGAAAATACGCCCCATACCGTTCCTGTTTGCTTATAGATGCCTGTCCTGAAGGGAATGAGTCGTCATGTGAATAACATCTTAATAACTTTAGATCCGATTATAGCGACCTGATATAAATAAGCCTTACCTTTGTTACAAACATTCGGTTCTCGCCGTTGCTATCAAAAGCAATAGAGATTAAAAGGGAATCCTGTGCAAATCAGGAGCTGTCCCCGTAGCTGTAAGTTTCGCAAAAAGGAGTGCATCCTTATGCCACTGTCGTTTTTTGACGGGAAGGCGCACTGCCCGAGACAAGCCAGAAGACCTGCCCGATGTTACATACTGGGGCTTTCGGGTGAAAGGCGGCGCAGGACGGGTTTCAAGCTATCCATCTTTTCGTATCCTCCTTCCCCCTTTGTCCCCTGTTTAAATGATTTAATTTAACCGGTTGTATTATGGAATTATCCATTGTTAAAAGAGACGGGAAAAAGGAAGCTTTTTCCATTGAAAAGATCAGGAACGCCATATCGAAAGCGTTTTTGTCAGTCGGCAGTTTTGCCACGCAGGATGTCGTCGGCAATATCCTGTGCCGCATAAATATCACGAACGATATTACGGTAGAGGAAGTACAGAATCAGGTAGAGGTAGCGTTGATGGCCGAACGGTATTACGCCGTGGCCAAAGCCTACATGCTTTACCGGCAAAAGCATTTGGAAGACCGTGAAGTGCGCGACAAGCTCAAATTCCTGATGGACTACTGCAATGCCTCGAACGCTGCTTCGGGCAGTAAATTCGATGCCAACGCCAACGTGGAAAACAAAAACATGGCTACGCTTATAGGCGAGCTGCCCAAATCCAACTTCATACGGCTTAATCGCCGGATGCTTACCGACCGCATAAAAGAAATGTTCGGCAAAGAAGTCGCCGACAAGTATGTTGATTTGCTCAACAATCACTACATTTATAAAAACGACGAAACCAGTTTAGCCAACTATTGCGCCAGTATTACCATGTACCCCTGGTTGACCGGCGGCACGGCTTCAATCGGCGGAAACTCAAAAGCGCCGACTAACCTGCGTTCATTCTGCGGCGGATTCGTGAACATGGTTTTTATGGTCTCCAGCATGTTGAGCGGAGCCTGCGCCACGCCCGAATTTCTAATGTACATGAATTACTTCATCGGCCTGGAATACGGTCAGGATTACTACCTGAACGCTGATAAAGTTGTCGATCTATCCAAACGGCAACGTACACTTGACAAAGTGATCACCGATCATTTCGAACAAATCGTTTATTCCATCAATCAACCCACGGGTGCAAGAAACTTTCAGGCGGTGTTTTGGAATATTTCGTACTACGACCGCTACTATTTTGAAAGCCTTTTTGGAAATTTCATCTTTCCCGACGAAAGCAAACCCGATTGGGAATCGTTGAGCTGGTTACAAAAACGCTTTATGAAGTGGTTCAACCGCGAGCGTACCCGTTCCGTATTGACTTTTCCCGTTGAGACAATGGCTTTGCTCACCGAAAACGGCGAACCCAAAGACAAAGAATACGGCGATTTTACCGCCGAAATGTATTCGGAAGGACATTCGTTTTTTACCTACATGAGCGACAACGCCGATTCGTTAAGCAGTTGTTGCCGCTTGCGCAATGAAATCCAGGATAACGGATTCAGTTATACATTAGGTGCAGGCGGGGTTTCCACAGGCTCAAAAAGCGTATTGACCATTAACCTGAACCGTTGTATTCAGCACGCTGCCCGCAAAGGAGTGCTTTTCCCGTTCTATCTGGAGGAAATCGTCGATTTGGTACATAAAGTACAGTTATCATATAACGAGAACCTGAAATACATGAAGGAGAAAGGAATGTTGCCTTTGTTCGACGCGGGATACATTAGTCTCTCCCGCCAGTATCTGACTATTGGCGTGAACGGCCTGGTAGAAGCCGCTGAATTTCTGGGAATCGAAATCAACGACAATCCCAAATATGAAGGCTTCGTCCAGCAGGTGCTCGGACTTATCGAACGGTACAACAAGAAATACCGCACCAAAGACGTGATGTTCAACTGTGAAATGATTCCCGCCGAAAACGTGGGCGTGAAACACGCCAAATGGGACAGGCGCGACGGATATATGGTCAAACGCGATTGCTACAACAGTTATTTTTATATCGTGGAAGACGAATCGCTGAACATCATCGACAAATTCCGCCTGCATGGAAAGAAATACATCGAGCGCTTGACAGGCGGCTCCGCCCTGCATTTGAACCTGGAAGAACATTTGAACAAAGAGCAGTACAGGCAACTGCTGCGGGTAGCCACGCAGGAAGGCTGCAACTATTTTACGTTCAATATTCCGAATACGGTCTGCAATGATTGCGGACATATCGATAAACGCAAGCTTGCAACATGCCCCGCCTGTAAAGGTCAGAACCTGGATTACCTGACCCGCATTATCGGATACATGAAACGTGTCGGCAATTTTTCACAACCACGGCAGGAGGAGGCCAAACGACGACATTATGCTACGGTTTCACAACTATGATATAGTTTTTCAGGAAGTCCCCGGCGAAGTAACGCTGGCAATCAACATTTCCGGTTGCCCCAACAGTTGCAGGGGGTGCCATAGCCCCTACCTGATGAAGGATACGGGCGAGATACTGGATAAGAATGTGCTCATGGGATTACTTGAAAAATACGGGAATGCGATTACCTGTATCTGTTTTATGGGTGGCGATTCCGACCCGCAGGAAATCGAACGTTTATCGGTTTTCCTGCGCAATACAGCCGGTAACCGCATTAAAACGGCATGGTATTCAGGCAGGCAGCATTTGCCTAAAGACTGTACTTTACCGTATTTTGATTTCATCAAATTAGGCCCCTATGTGGAACATTTGGGCGGATTGGACAGTGCATCTACCAACCAGCGGTTCTACCGCATCGAGAACGAAACAATGGTGGACATAACGGAAGGATTTTATAAACGATAAAGAGTAATGAAAGGAATATTCATGCCTTAAAAAAAGAATGAACCAAAAATTTGTTTCTGATTTTATTTTTTTTCTACCTTTGCCTTTGTTAGAAAATTCGCAATGACGGAATATTCGTTAAACTTTGCCAGCGCCCTTTCCTCGTGCAAACCAATTGCAGGAGCGGGAAGTGTTTTATCTTATGAGCCATTTTGCATATACATTCCTGTTATTTATTAATATAAACTGAACAATTATGGTAAATAAAGTAATTTTATTGGGTCATGTTGGCCGGGACCCTGAAATTCGCCACATGGACAATAATTTGGTTAAGGCGCGGTTCTCCCTGGCTACCAACGAATGGTGGAACAAAGACGGTAACCGTACGGAGCATACCGAATGGTTCGATGTTGTTATGTGGAGAGGATTGGCCGAAGTTGCCGAAAAATATGTCCGCAAGGGAAGCTTGCTTTATATCGAAGGCCGGCTGCGTTCGCGCTCGTATGACGATAAGGATGGTATCAAACGTTATGTGACCGAAATACTTGCCGACGCGATGAATCTTGTTGGTCCCAGGCCCGAAGGCGGGCAAGCGGCGCCAACCCAGTCTACGCCGCAGGTCGCTTCCATGCCGCCCATCGAAACAACCGGTTTGGACTCGGTTCCGGATGACCTGCCATTTTAGTCAGTTAGCAACATTTTCTTGGACGCAGACCCACATTTATTGATAGCAAATATTCCGTGTGCTATTTTCCTCCCGCTTAGTGTGGAGCATGTAGTCTGTTTTGTTATCGGCATCCTGCTGCTGATACTGTTGGCCGCTGTTTCCGCGGCTGAAGCTGCGTTTATGTCGCTAACGCCCGAAATTGTCAAGGGATGGAAAGAAGACCACAGGTCCGAGTACAAGCGGATGGCAGCATTGATGCGGGAACCCGAAAAATTGCTGGCAACCATGCAGGTTACCGGTGCGCTTGTGAATATTGCGTTTGTGGTACTTGCCGCGCATACGGCTTTTTCGATGGCGGCCGGCGAATTGACAGCGGGCGTGATGGCGCTCGTCACGGTCGTCATTATTCTCTTGCTGCTGGTTTTCGGAGAAATCGTCCCGCGGATGTATGCTTCA
>JAISDP010000296.1 GCA_031264715.1 Bacteroidales bacterium | reverse complement strand
TAGACTCTGTCTATAAGAACACATTCTACATAGTTGTTAAGACTTCTATTTGCTTTCTTAGCCTCCTCTTTCAGCCTGTTGAGCAAATTTTCGTTTAACCTGAAAGCGACTGATTTTTTTACTGTTCCCATCCTACACTCTGCTATAAAATTGCAGTACAAATGTAATACATTTTTTTTTGATTTGCAAAATCAAAAATTCCATGGCTTTTTGACGGTTTTTCCGGTACATTCGCCGTTGCGTCATGGGATACAAGCGGTTACCCCGCAAATTTTGAAAGTTCCTTTCAAAATGAGGAGTATGAGCGGTAGCCCGACCCGAATTATATCCGTGTGTGGCTTTGTCCGGAGTTTAGTGGGGCGAAGCGCAGCGCAGCGCCACACCGGGCAGAGCCACACACACCGCTTTGGAAGCGGAAGCTACGCGGCGAAGCGAACCGAAACACAACAGGCGAAGCGAACCCGGAGGGCTGTTTGTTTTGGCGCGTGGCTGGGAGCGACGGCGAAGGCGAAGCCGGAGCTAATTGATCTGCATGTGGCTTTGTCCGGAGTTTAGTGGGGCGAAGCGCAGCGCAGCGCCACACCGGACAGAGCGACATGCACCGCTTTGGAAGCGGAGGCTACGCGGCGAAGCGAACCGGGACAAAACAGGCGAAGCGAAGCAAGCGAACCCGGAGGGCGGTTTTGTTCCGGCGCGTGGCTGGGAGCGTATTTTATAAATTTTAAAACTGTAGTAACCCCCAATTCATATCGTTTTGAGATGTTGTTGCTGCCGATGGGTGACAGGCTTTAAGGAAAATTCATATCAATTTTATTAAGCCAGCTTAAAAATTCTCGATATCGCCGGAAGAAATTAATTTGTTAAATTCGGTATTGTCGAGCCTGTACATGTTTTTTTTGAAAAATATTTGTTTTTTTGAAATATGTGTCGTACATTTGCGACATCGAGACTGCGGCCGCGGTTTCGGTAATAGCGGATGGCGCAAGCCAATCCGCTTACTTTTTGTATATAAGTTCCAAACCTGTATCCGTTCTGAAATATACTTCACTTATGTTTTGTTTTTCAAAATGAATACGCATGTATAAATTACGCATGACATACGAATGACTAACCCCGCAATCTTCCAAAATTAGCTTGTCGGACTGCTTTAACCCGCGTTGCATCATTTTTGAAAAGCTGTCGGCTCTTTTATGCAAGTTGCTCAAATCCTTTGTTTCGTCGTACCCCTCGTGTTCGTACCATACACCATTTACGCTAAAATCGGGACAACGTCCCCAATATGGCGTATTTTCCAAAGAAGCGTAAATTGCATGGTATTCCGGGTTTCCAACGGTATCGGCGAAGTGTGGAGTTATCACGGTCTTTGCGCCCTGCTTGGCGAAGTGGTCGCAACAGGCGTATATTTTTTTGAAGTCGTTTGCCATTTGGTCAACGGCTTGGTAAATTTCAATCTTTCCGCCGTACTCGTATTCTTTGAGGGTGACTGTTCTCATGGTTTTAGATTATTACAACGGGGTTGTTAATGCAACCCGCTGTAGATTTTGGCAATATATTTCATCCATTGAAACGGATGACAAATATCGTGTTAATTCTTCGTTAGGGACTTTTTTTCGATCAAAAATATTTTTGGGGGACTCTTCGTACAGTACTGATCTGTGTGTGGCTTTGTCCGGAGTTTAGTGTGGCGCTGCGCAACGCAGCGCCACAACCGGGCAGAGCGACATGCACCGCTTTGGAAGCGGAAGCTACGCGGCGAAGCGAACCGGAACACAACAGGCAAAGCGAAGCGAGCGAACCCGAAGGGCTGTTTTGTTTTGGCGCGTGGCTGGGAGCGACGGCGAAGCCATTGTTTTATCTTAAAAATAAAAAAAGTCATTATATTTGCGTTATTATTTTGTGTCATGAAAAGAGAGTTTGGTAAATGGTTAATGGATGTTGCAAAATATATCGTAACCGCTTTAATTCTAACGTCGGTATTCGCCGACATAGAAAAAAGTGAGTTTATACTGTCAGTGCGGTATTAGCAACAGCTATCCTGCTTATTGGACTTTGGTTAATAAAGAAATCTAAAAAAGGAAATAATATGAGTACGGTTATGCTGGTGTCCTACGTATTCCTTATTGCACTTGCCGGCCTGATATACTTTAATATTCAGGACAAAAAAAAGGCAAATCGCCGACAGCATCAGGACTAAATGTGTTAGATGCAGATGTTAACTTTCCTCGGCGAAACCGCCCCCCCCGCCCCCTCCCTGACGCCACGCGGCTTCCGCCGCGTCCCGCAGGGGTCAGGGAGGGGGGCCACCGCCGCGAACCGCTCAGCGGCGCGAAACTTGTTTCGCGTTTTTTAACGGAGTTAAAAAATTTCCGGGCGCGGCGGGGGGGGCGGTTTCGTCGGAGGGGCGGTTTCGTCGGAGGTGATACAGGGAAGCCCTACACAACCTTCAAACGGTATTACCTGTAATGCATTCGTATCCATATTGAAAAATTAATCCAATTTCAAATTGGGGAAAGTCAGTTCTAAATATTTGCGCTGGGTGCGAGCAGCGCAAATATCTTTGTGGTCGACGCCGTTCCAAGCGTCGACAAAACGGGCATAATACCGAACCCCTGCTTTTTCCGGGTTCGGTCGGGCATCATACCGAACCGATAAAACAAGGCTTTGTCCGTTTTCAATCACTTCAAACCACTGTTGTTCTTAACAGGAATCCCTAAACAGTCGGCGATAACCGGCAGGCTGCTCCAAAACAGTTGTTCGCAATAATCGCTTCCCAGCCTGGACGCCAGCGTTTTCATATCCGAATCGTCCACGCCGGCGGTATCGTAACCGATATGTTCCAGGTCGTCCCGGTGCAGGCTGGAGATTTCAAAGTAATCTTCGTCTATCACACGCACCCAGTTTATCCGGTCGCAGAAATCATCGTCATTGATTAATTCCGCAAACGTTTCCGGCGTATAGCGTTCCGCTTCGCCCTTTTTCCATGCGCGGACAATTTCCCTGTCATCCGCATTCCGCTCCAACTTTTCTATTGGATAAACATAAATGTACATCATAACTTATTCTGTTTTTTAAATGATTAATTTTAATTATTTTCAATTTTCAACTCTCAATTTTCAACTTCCCTTCACCGTCCCGTTCCCGTATGAGCAAACTGCCTCTTACGGATAACCCGGCCATTTCCCTGCATATTGCCGCCCGCTCTGACTGGGGAATGGATGGAAGGACGATGCCGTACATGGCCGCCTTCCGTTTAACCGTACTTTTCCCACACTTCGATTTTTTCTTCCGCGCTTAACTGTTCCCAGCAGTTGTCGCAGGCATCGACAAATTCCAGATACTCCCCGTCAGGGTCAAAGTCTGCATGACGGACCCCTGTTATCCATTCCATTTGCCAAAAATCTGTTCCTTCCCACCACTGTTCCACCCGGCAGGGAACAGGGTTTTTATTTGCTGTTGTGTTCATAACCGATAATGATTTAAATTTTTGAAGAAAGCGGACTGTCCGTTTCCAAAGGCGACAAAGGTCCGTGTCCCGCCGTAAGGCAAGGTTTCAGGGAAAAATACTACCCGGAGCGAAGCGGAGGCGTGGAGATTTTTTCCTGAACCGCGAAGCGGCCCCGACCTTGACGTGGCGGGACACGGAGATACCTTTGCCGCATGGAAACGGAAATGCCCTGCAGAATCTCACGACTGCCGCAGGGCGCGTTATGGAACACCCCGACTGTTCCGGCAATTTTTCCTGTTCCTGTTTCTTAAATTTTTTCTCTCAAAACCGTATCCCTGCAATGGTTTTAATTCATTTTCGGGAACATGCAAAATCCGGACAAAGATCGGCAAAGACCGACAAATGCCGTCAGCATTGAATTACAGCTGCCAAACCGTCATATTTTTGTCCCGTTCAATTTTTATAAATCAAAAATCTAAAAGATCATTGTATGAAAAGACGGAGTTTATTGACGGTTGCCCTGACCCTGGCAACCCTGGGCGCCTTCGCGGCGGGTGACGGGTCGGCCGGCATTACCGAAGCAACAAATATGGTAACCGGGTACTTTGACCCGGCGACCAAGCTGATTTACGCAATCGGCGCGGTGGTGGGACTCATCGGCGGCGTTAAGGTATACAGCAAGTTTTCGTCCGGCGACCCGGATACCTCGAAAACGGCTGCATCGTGGTTCGGCGCCTGTATCTTCCTGATTGTGGCAGCAACTATCCTGCGTTCATTTTTCCTGTAGCGGCTATGGCAGAATACAGCATCAACAAGGGTATTGGCCGGCCCGCCGAATTTAGAGGCCTGCAAAGTCAATACCTGTTCATATTCGCCGGTGGCCTGCTGGCCGTGTTCGTTGTCCTGGTGGTGATGTTCATGACCGGACTCAACCCGTTCATTTGTATCCTGTTTGGCGGCGGGGCGGCAACTTTGCTGGTGTGGCTCACCTTTTCGCTCAACCGGAAGCATGGCCCTCACGGTTTGATGAAAATCCGGGCACGGATGTGCCATCCGCGCTTCATCATCAACCGTGTCGGGGTAAGACGCCTGTTCACCGTTAAAACACACAGGGTATGAGGAACGTTATGAAAGCCGCCACGCTCGAAAGCCGTTTCCCTGTCCTGAGCGTTGAACATGGCTGCATTATCAGCAAGGATGCGGACATAACCATTGCCTTCAGGGTAGACCTGCCCGAACTGTTCACGGTAACCGCCACCGAGTACGAAGCAATCCATGCAGCATGGGCAAAAGCCATCAAGGTACTGCCGGATTACAGTATTGTGTGCAAACAGGACTGGTTTGTGAAGGAAAAGTACCGGCCTGACATGGACAGGGATGATATGAGCTTCCTTTCGCGATCATTTGAACGCCATTTCTCCGAACGGCCGTTTCTGGAACACAGCTGTTTCCTGTTCCTGACCGGAACCACCCGGGAACGGATGCGGCAGCAAAGCATGTTCAGCAGTTTGGGACGCGGATTTATCGTTCCGAAGGAAATACGGGACAGGGATGCGGCACTGCATTTTATCGACTGTGTCGCACAGTTCCAGCGTATTGTCAATGAAAGCGGTTTTGTGAAGCTGACCCGGCTGCAGGATCACGAGATCAGGGGCGATGCAAACCGGGCAGGGCTGATCGAGAAGTACTTTGCCCTGTCGACGAGCGACACCGCATGTCTGGAAGACATCGACCTTGAAGCCGGTCGCATGCGGATTGGCGATAACATGCTTTGCCTGCACACGCTTTCAGACCCGGACGACTTGCCGAACGACGTAAGTACCGACAGCCGGTATGAGCGGCTTTCGACCGACCGGAGCGACTGCAACCTGTCTTTTGCCGCGCCTGTGGGTGTTTTGCTCCCGTGCAACCATATCTACAGCCAGTGGATTTTCATCGACAACCACGCCGATAACCTGAAACGGTTTGAAAGAATGGCGCGGAACATGCAATCGCTGTCACGTTACAGCCGGGCAAACCAGATTAACAAAGAATGGATTGACCGGTACCTGAACGAAGCCCATTCACTGGGATTGCTTTCGGTTCGAGCCCACTTCAATGTAATGGCCTGGAGTGATAACCCGGAAGAACTGAAACAGATCAAAAGCGATGTGGGCAGCCAGCTGGCGCTGATGGAATGTAAACCGCGGCACAACACAGTGGATACACCGGTTCTTTACTGGGCAGGCATTCCCGGTAACCAGGCGGATTTTCCCGCCGAAGAGTCGTTCTACACCTTCATCGAACAGGCGTTGTGTTTCTTCTGTGGCGAAACGAATTACCGTTCGTCGCTGTCGCCTTTCGGCATCAAGATGGTCGACAGGCTGACCGGTAAACCGGTCCACCTGGACATTTCCGACGAACCCATGCGGCGCGGCATCATCACCAACCGGAACAAGTTTGTGCTTGGTCCGTCAGGTTCGGGAAAATCATTCTTCATGAACCATTTGGTACGCCAGTACTGGGAACAGGGAACGCATATCGTGCTGGTTGATACCGGGAACAGTTACCAGGGGCTGTGTGAGATGGTACGCCGAAAAACCGGCGGCAGGGATGGAATTTATTATACGTACACCGAAGAACATCCTATTTCTTTTAACCCCTTTTACACTGACGATTACGTGTTTGATGTGGAGAAAAAGGACAGTATCAAAACGCTGCTGCTGACCCTCTGGAAGAGCGAAGACGACAGAACCAGCAAAACGGAATCCGGTGAACTGGGAACGGCTGTTGCAGCGTATATCAAGCGAATCAGGGAGGACAGGACGACAGTCCCGTGTTTTGATACTTTCTACGAGTTCATCAGGGACGTGTACCGCCAGGAAATGGAAGCAAGGGAGATCAGGGTAAGCAGGGAAGATTTCAATATCGACAACATGCTGACCACTCTCAGGCAGTATTACAAAGGCGGCCGGTTCGACTTCCTTCTCAACTCGAAAGAGAACATCGACCTGTTGTCTAAACGCTTCATTGTCTTTGAAATAGACAGTATCAAAGAGAATAGGGAACTGTTTCCGGTAGTCACCATCATCATTATGGAAGCATTTATCAATAAAATGCGCCGTCTGAAAGGTGTCCGCAAGCAACTGATCGTGGAAGAGGCGTGGAAAGCGCTTGCATCGGCGAATATGGCCGAATACCTGCGCTATATGTACAAGACCGTCCGCAAGTATTTTGGTGAAGCCATCGTGGTGACGCAGGAAGTAGACGACATCATTGCCAGCCCGATTGTGAAGGAAAGCATCATCAATAACTCGGACTGCAAAATTTTGCTGGATCAGCGCAAGTACATGAACAAGTTCGACGCAATACAGACATTGCTGGGATTGACTGAAAAGGAGAAATCGCAGATATTGAGCATCAACCAGTCGAACGATCCGAACCGCCGCTACAAGGAGGTATGGATCGGTCTGGGGGGCGTACAGTCCGCTGTTTATGCCACGGAAGTCAGCAAGCCGGAGTATTACTGTTATACCACCGAAGAATCCGAAAAGCTGGAACTGTTCAAGTTGACGGAAAAGATGGATGGCGACATGGAGCTTGCCCTGAAACAAATGGCAGAAAGCAAATAGAACACCGGCGACACAGTATGAAAAACAGAGTATTCATGTGACCCCGTGCAGCCTGTGTTCTATCAATCAAAAAGTTAAAAATCAAAAATAATCAAAAATTGTAAAACGTATGAAAACAATCAAAATGAAAACAATCACAAGAATTTTTCCGGCTGTGGCAATTTTCGTAATGTCCGGCCTTCCCGTAAAAGCACAGTGGGTAGTAACCGACCCCTTGAACCTGGCCCAGGGGATCGTCAATACGGCTAAGGAGATTGTGGAAACGTCCACTACCGCGACCAATGTGATCAACACTTTTAAAGAGACCAGAAAGGTGTTCGAGCAGGGCAAGGAGTATTACGATGCGCTGAAATCCGTTCACAACCTGATCAAGGATGCCCGGAAAGTACAGAAAACGGTGCTCCTGGCCGGTGAGATTTCAGAAATCTATGTAACCAATTTCCAGCGGATCATCAATGACGGGAACTTTTCGGAAAAGGAAGTAACAGCCATTGGAAACGGGTATGCCATCCTGTTAGGCGAAAGCACGGACATGCTGGCCGAGGTGAAGGAGATCATCAGTAACGGCAATGGCCTTTCGGTGAACGACAGCGAACGGATGGAGGTCATAGACCGGGTGTACACGAGGTTGAAAAGGCACCGTGACCTGGTGGACTACTATACGAAAAAGAACATTTCCATTTCGTATCTGCGGGCGCAGAAACAGGGGGATACCCGGCGCGTGCTGGCCCTGTACGGGAGCGCTGATGAAAAATACTGGTAACATATTAATCATTAATAATCATTTGGCATTATGTTATTAGCTGTAGAATTTGATAATCTCCACCAGATACTCCGCAACCTGTACGGCGAAATGATGCCCCTGTGTTCATCCATGGCCGGCGTAGCCAGGGGGATTGCAGGATTAGGCGCGCTTTTCCATGTTTCTTATCGCATATGGCAATCCCTGGCAAGGGCAGAACCCGTCGACGTTTATCCGTTGCTCCGTCCTTTTGCTCTTGGCTTGTGCATCATGTTTTTTCCAACGATTGTGCTGGGTTCCATCAATGGCATCATGAGCCCGGTGGTGAAGGGGACGAACGGGTTACTGGCGGACCAGACCATGGACATGCACACATACCAGCAACAAAAAGACAAACTCGAATATGAGGCGATGATGCGTGATCCAACCACTGCCTTCCTGGTTTCGGACGGAGAATTTGACCGGCAAATTGATGAATTGGGATGGAGTCCCGGCGACATGATGACCATTGCCGGAATGTATGTGGAACGGGGCATGTATAATTTGCGGAAATGGATTCGCAACATGTTCAGGGAGCTGCTTGAGCTGATCTTCCAGGCAGCATCGCTTCTGATCGATACCGTTAGAACCTTCTTCCTGACAGTACTGGCTATTCTTGGGCCAATTGCATTTGCAATCTCTGTCTGGGACGGGTTTCAGGCAACACTGACCCAGTGGATATGCCGGTATATAAGCGTCTACCTGTGGCTGCCGGTTGCCGACCTGTTCAGCGCCGTGCTTGCCAAGATACAGGTATTGATCCTCCAGAACGACATCGAGAGGCTGCAAACCGACCCGTCATTCAGTATTGACGCCAGTAACGGGACATTCATAGTCTTTATGATCATTGGAATCATCGGTTATTTCACGGTTCCAACGGTAGCCAACTGGATCATCCAGGCCGGGGGCATGGGTAACTATGGTCGAAATATCAATAATGCCGCCATCAGGGGCGGTTCTGTTGCTGCCGGCGCTGCCGGCGCAACGTCCGGTAATGTTGCCGGCCGGCTGATACGGACTGTAAAAGCGCCCAAATACCAACCGCCAGGACCGGGACATTGAGAGGCAATAAGTAATAAGTAATAATCATGGAACGCCGGTAACGCCGGTTTGGCTGATCAGTATCCGCTTGAATTTGCCTGATCCGTGTCATCAGCGTTCCATTCATCAAAAATTTTAAAATGGAATTCAAATCACTGAATAATATTGAAACATCCTTCAAACAGATCCGGTTTTTCGGAATCATCTTCATCTGCCTGTGTGCATCCATTACCGGTTATTCGGTTTGGAGCGCATACCGTTTTGCCGAGGCGCAGCGGCAGAAAATATATGTGCTTGACCAGGGCAAATCATTGATGGTAGCCCTTTCGCAGGATATGGCGCAAAACCGCCCCGTGGAAGCGCGCGAGCATATCCGCCGTTTCCACGAACTGTTTTTCACGCTCGCGCCGGACAAAAACGCCATAGAAAGCAATATCAGGCGGGCTTTGCTCATGTCGGACAAAAGCGTATTCAATTATTACCGGGACATGTCCGAAAAGGGTTACTACAACCGCATCATCGGGGGTAACATCAACCAGTCCGTTCAGGTGGACAGTATTGCATGCAATTTCAATACATACCCTTACAGGGCAACCACATACGCCCGGCAAATCATCATCAGGGAAAGCAACCTGACTGAACGCAGCCTGGTTACAGTTTGCAGCCTGGTTAATTCTGTCCGCTCGGACAGCAATCCCCAGGGTTTTAACCTGGAAGCCTTTGAGGTATTGGAGAATAAGAATATCAGGGTAATTAACCGATAAAAGAAACCGTATGAAAAAGATAACAGGAGAAATCAGGGAAAATGCGGATAACCGTTTACGCTCGATGTGCGACCGGTTATCGCCTGAACGCAGGTTCGCGGCGGTTGTCGCCGCACTGTCCGTCTTTGCTGTCCTGGCTGTTTATACGGCCGTCGGTTCCATTTTTTACATGGAAAGGCCGGAGATAGACATGGAGCACATGCAGGGATTGAAGTTGCGGCAGGTTGACAACGACAACGACAGTATCAACGCTTTAAAATTCAAAAACGATGAGTATGACGAATAATCTGAAAAGGGAATGGAAGAAGTATGCCGTATTCGCCGGCATGGGCCTGCTCTTTGCCGGGGCTGTGACGCTGATCCTTTTCATGCCGTCCGAAAAGGGTGAAAAAGAGAAGCAGGCCGACGGACTTAATATGGAAGTACCGGCTCCGGCTCCGGCGGAGATGGCCGGGGACAAGGAAAAGGCATACGAGCAGGAGCAGTACAGGCAGATGCAGCAGGAGCGGATGAAAACCCTGGCTGACTTTACCGACATGGTCAATGAGGTAAAACAGCCAAAAGAAGATGATTTGAGCCTCGTACCTGAAAGTGAGAATACCAAAGCCTCTGCCCGGACAACCGGTCGTCGGGGCAGCTCTCCCGCACCGGCACAGGGTTCGGCTACCGCTTACCGGGATATGAACCGGACCCTGGGCGCTTTCTATGAAACGCCCGGCGAGAGTGAACAGGTGAAGCAGGTGAAGCAGTTGAAGGATGAGGTCGATGCTTTGAAAAGCCGGTTGGAGAGCCCGCCGAAAAGTACGGGTATGGAAGACCAGCTTGTATTGATGGAGAAGTCTTACCAGATGGCTTCCAGGTATCTTCCGGCCCAAGCCGGAGTACCACAGCAGGATTCGCCATCCGAACCGGCCGCAAAAGCGGTTGCCGCAAAAAACGGCAAAACGTCCGTTGTCCCGGTCGCCGGGATTCAGCAGCAAGTGGTGACAGCGTTGAACCGGCCCGTGAGTGATGCCGAATTTGTAGAAGCATTCGGCAGGGAACGGAATACCGGATTTCATTCGGCAGAAACAGGGAGTGTTTCAACGGGCAGGAGGAATACCGTTCGTGCGTGTATCCATGATGACCAGACCGTGAGCGACGGGCTGGAAGCACAGCGCAATGTCCGTATCCGGCTTGTGGAACCCATGCTGGCGGGTAGCGCTGTAATTCCGGCCAATACCATCCTGACAGGGCTGGCGCGCATTGGTGAACGGATGGATGTGGTGATCTCTTCCATCGAATACATGGGACGGATATACGCTACGGAAATTGTCATCTTCGATGTGGATGGCCAGCGCGGCATTGCCATCCCGCCATCCATGGAAGTAAACGCAGCCAAAGAAGCAGCAGCAGGGGCGGGTTCGGATATGGGAACCGGTTTCACTTTCAATCAAAGCGCCGGGCAACAGATCGCTGCCGACCTGGGACGCGGGGTTATCCGGGGAACTTCGCAATACATTTCCAAAAAGATGCGGGTGGTGAAAGTCCATCTGAAAGCAGGGTATCAGGTACTCCTTTTACCCAAAGAAAACCTGTAGTTCGGAATTAAAAAATAAAAATGAATTAATATAATAAAAATGAAACAGTTAATCATAGTTTTTTCAATACTTGTGTCGGCTTTCCAGAGCAAAGCACAAAATACCGGCCCGGGTGACGGGTTTACCCGCATCATCACCTACGACCGGATGATCCCGCCTTATGGACTGGAGGTATCCTTTGATAAAACCGTCCACATTATCTTTCCGTCTACCGTCAAGTACGTCGATTTGGGTTCGTCTAACCTGATTGCCGGCAAGGCGGGCGATGCGGAAAACGTGATCCGCGTAAAAGCGGCTGTCAGGGGATTCAGCGTAGAGACCAACTTTTCCGTGATCTGCGACGATGGAAGCTTTTATTCCTTCAATGTGCGATATGCTGCGGAACCGGAGAAGTTAAACATCGAAATGAAAGACTTCATCCACGATGGGGATGCGGTCAATCGCCCCAATAACGCACAGGAGGTCTACCTGCGGGAACTCGGCAGCGAATCCCCGCTGATGGTACGGCTGATCATGAAATCCATCCATGCAAACGATAAGCGGTATATCAAGCATCTTGGCAGCAAACGGTTCAGCATACAGTATCTGCTCAAAGGCATTTACACTCATCAAAATATGATCTATTTCCACACACAAATCAAAAACTTGAGTAATGTTAATTACGATATTGATTTTATTCGTTTTAAGATCGTTGACAGGAAAGTGGCGAAGCGTACGGCCATCCAGGAAACGGTCATCGTTCCGGTGCGGGCGTTCAACTATGTAACCCGTGTCGGCGGCCACAAAAGAGAGGTAACCGTGTTCGCCTTCGACAAGTTCACCATCCCGGATGATAAGCGGCTGGCAGTGGAGATATTCGAGAAAAACGGCGGTCGCCACCAGGGATTTGCCGTGGAGAATGAAGACCTGGTTCGTGCAAGGGTTGTGAATGAACTTAAAGTGAAATAAGCATGAAGCCTGTTCTGTTTTCCATCCATATTCTTCTCCTTTTGTTGACCGCTGATGTGCAGGCGCAGCGGCGACTGCCCGGTCAGCAAACCGTACAGGCGACCGTCGGACCGGTTGACGGGTTCAGTAAGAAATCGTTCCACACGGGAGTCGCTTTGAGCCGGTTCACTAAAAACAGTAACCGGTGGACATTTGGCGCCGAATATCTTCATAAAGAGTTCCGGTATCAGGAACAGCCGATTCCGGTGGAGCAGCTTACCGGCGAGGCCGGATTTTTCCTGTCGGTTCTTTCGGACCGGAGCAAAACGTTCTTTGTTACGGCGGGTTTATCGGGCATGCTCGGTTACGAACTGGTCAACAGGGATAAATCTTTGCTCTATGACGGTTCAAGCCTGCTTCCCGAAAGCAAGTTCCTGTGCGGCGGCGCTTTAAGTTTTGAAATTGAAGCCTGGCCGGCTGACCGTGTGATACTCCTCGCGGGGTTCAGGCAGCGGGTTTTACCCGGATCGGCCGTCAGCAAGTTTCACAACCAGTTGCTCATAGGGATCAAATTTGTAATCAATTAGTTTGAGATTCCAAAATTAAAATTAAGTTATTCAATTAATCATTTAATCAATCATTTATATGAAAAGGGATTTTTTAGTTTATGTCGCATTTGTTTTCTTCGTTTTCGGGCTGTTCGTTACCGGTGCATGTAATGACAGCGAGCTGGAGATTAAAAACGATTACGAATTTACGGTCACGCATTTGCCTGTTCCCAAAAGGCTGAAAAAGGGCGAAACGGCTGAAATCCGGTTTGAGCTGGTACGTTCGGGCAAGTACGATAAGGCAAAGTATTTTGTCCGTTATTTCCAGACAGACGGAAAGGGCGCATTAACCCTCCACGGGAAAACGCTGTATCCGAATGACGGGTATGAGTTGAAAAAGGATGAATTCTGCATGTATTATACTTCCGAATGTGAGGATCAACAAAATATCGACCTGACATTCTACGATAATATGAAAAATACATGCGAATTATCATTCTCATTTTCAAATGATTCAAAGACGGAAAAATAGATTTTCCAACATAAAGGCTATTCGGGATTTCCGGGTAGCCTTTTATGCAAAGCAACATGCATGATGAATGACGCAAGTTTTGTAAATGAAGCCGGTATATTAAGCCGGATTAATGAATGGCAGGGAAATACAGGTGTATACGATTTTTTGAAGTCACTGGATCAAAAGCTTCTCACCGGAAAAGTTTTGGAAGAGGCAATAAAACGGGATATAAGATGCATCCTTTTTGTGTCCGGAGGAATGCGGACAGAAGGTTTGCCGCGACTGGAAGGGACGGAAAGGGAGGATATTAAATCAGTCGCTGATGCAATATTCATGGACGGGGTGTTTGCGGACCTTCCCGCCGAACGGCGGACCGAAGCCGTATCGCAGGCGGCCGTGCTGGCCGACGGTCTGAATTTGAAGCATGTTCCCGGGGATACTTTACAGGATGACTTTATTCTGAATATCTTACGAAAAGACGGTATATTAATTTCTGCCGTGGATCAGGACAGGCGTACACGGGAAATGTATATGACCGCTCTGGGAAATAACGGCACAGCGATCATGTATTTTCCGGAAGATATGATTACTCCGGAAATTGCTTTGCAGGCAGTGCAAAACAGCGGGCAGGCGCTTGAATTCGTTCCCGAAGGAATGAGGACAAAAGAGTTGTGCCGCGCCGCGCTTGATGACCGGCAGAATTTGCCGCACGGTGCAGCTGATGTGCTGTCCCTGATTCCATTCTCTGATGTCTGCATGGAATATTTGGAAAAGTTCAAGGAATTGAATATTGAGCCATTAGCCGTTTTGGGAAACATTAATCCCCGAATGATGACTGAAGAGATGGCGGATTTTGCCGTCGAATGGAATTCGGAGTGTTTTCAGCTTATTCCGGACAGGCTGAAGACGCAGGGACTTTGCATGAAAGCTGTAGAAAAGGATTGGTTAAACATGAGATTTGTCCCGGATAAATTGACAAGCCCGGAAATGGCTTTGAACGCAGTGCAAAAAAACGGACAGGCGATTGTATTCGTGCCTGAGCAGTTGAGGACAAAGGAGGTATGCCGCATTGCCCTTGATAACTATACGTATTATCCGGAAAATGAAAATGGGATAATCCATTTGGTTCCATTCCCCGACGTTTGTATGGAACACCTTGAAAAATTCAGAGAATCCGATCTTGATCTTGATTTTGTTTTCGGATGCATTAATCCCAAAATTATGACTGCGGAGATGGCGGAACTGGCTGTCGATTCGGATTCCGGCTGTTTCAAACTCGTTCCGGACAGGTTAAAGACGCAGGAACTCTGTATCAAGGCTGCAGGCGCGGATTATTTAAACATGCTGTATGTTCCGGAAAAAATGAAAACAAAAGAGGTTTGTGATGCCGCACTGAATCACAGTTTCAATGGTTTTAATGCACTGCCCTGTATTCCTGAAAAATATAAAACAAATGAATACCTCATGAATATTGTAAAAAGGGAAGGCCGTGCGATACGCTGTATAGCGCCGGAAAAACTGACGCATGAAATGTGCGAAGAGGCAATAAAAACGGCAGGGAGCGCTTATATTGCCGGGTATATACCTTACCCCGATGTTTGTTTAAGCCTGTTAAGAAAGTGTCCTGACCGGGATCAGGTACGTGAATTTATGATGAATATCAAACCGGCTGTTATTGACGGGGAAATAGCCAGAGAATTGATCGGCAGGGTTCCTTCACTGATTAAAGATTTACCCGATCATGTCAGGGACAAACAGTTATACATGTATGCCTTGGAATTGGACGCCAAAGTGTTGAGGTATATTCCGGACAGCTATAAAACAGAAGAATTGTGCAGGAATACCATCAAAAGAGACAGTGAAGCCATAACCGGACTGCCTCAAAGTTTGCAGAAGCACGATTTTTATATGAAGCTGGTAAGGGAGAATGGCATGAATCTAAAATATATTCCCCGTGAACACAGGGAAAAGGATATTTGCCGGACGGCTCTCGATAATACATATGGAATTGATCATGAAAAGATACATATCATTTCCCATATCCCTCATTCCGACATTTGCCTGGATGTGATTAAAAGTAATAAAAACCCCGATACGGTCAATGAAATTATGCTGTATATGGATAAAGGCGTTATCGACGGGGATATTGCTAAAGAAGTTGTTAGCATGGATGCACAAACGATTAAGTATATCCCGGACAGTTTGAAAACAAAAGAAATTTGCCGGGAAGCAGTCTTCAGTAAGCCTGATGTATTGGGCTGGGTGCCTGAAGACAGGCGAACACCGGAGATGTGTCTGCTTGCGGTCAAATCGCACCCGTATCTGGAAAATTTCGTGCCCGCCGGCGTTATGAATGGAAATAACATATTCACTTTCAATAATAAACTCGAAAGTGAGATTCAGGGAGCAAAAATGCTGACCTGTGATCAGGTGCTAAAGCTTTACCGCAATGAGGAAATTTCGATTAAAGGGCTTCATCTTTGCGGTCAATCATCTAACGAACAATCGTTACAGTATTTGAATGACAGGGTAGTGATCAAAGGAATCGAATCGGTTC
>JAISDP010000292.1 GCA_031264715.1 Bacteroidales bacterium | reverse complement strand
CATGACATCCCCAACTGGCAGAATACGAAACTCCACATATCCGTAGCCTCGTCGATAGCTTTGGACAATGGTTTGCCCGCGCCATGGCCGGCGTCCGATTCGATCCGTATCAGTATCGGGTTGTCGCCTTTGTCGTTGTTCATTTCCTGCATGGTGGCAGCGAACTTGAACGAATGTGCAGGCACCACACGATCGTCATGATCGGCCGTTGTGATGAGTGTGGCGGGATACGATACGCCGCTTTTGATGTTGTGCAGCGGCGAATATTTGTAAAGGTACTCGAAGTCCCTTTCGCTGTCGCTCTTGCCATATTCAACAGCCCAGCCCCAGCCGATCGTGAACTTCTGGTACCGGAGCATATCCATTACCCCAACGGCAGGTAAAGCCGCCCGGAATAAATCGGGGCGTTGCGTCATTACGGCGCCTACCAGCAGCCCTCCATTTGAACCGCCATTGATGGCTAATTTCTCGGAGGATGTATATTTTTCCCTGATCAGATATTCGGCGGCAGCGATAAAATCGTCGAATACATTCTGTTTCTTTTCCAACATCCCGGCTTTATGCCACTCCTCGCCATATTCGCCGCCTCCACGGAGGTTCGGCAGAGCAAACACGCCGCCGTTTTCGAGGAACAACATCCGCGAAGCGCTGAACGAAGGCGTCAGGCTGATATTGAAACCGCCATAGGCATAGAGGAACGTCGGGTTTTTACGGTTCAACTTGATGCCTTTCTTGTGGACTATGAACATCGGCACGCGGGTTTTGTCCTTGCTCGTATAGAATACCTGCTTGATTTCGTAACCGTCGGGATCGAATTTCACTTCGGGCTGCCGGAACAAGGCCGACTGGCCGCTCTCTATATCGTACCTGTAAATGGTGGACGGTGTGGTAAAATTTGTGAAGGAATAAAACAGCGTTTTTTCGTCACGTTTTCCATCCAGGCCGCTTGCCGTACCAATGGCAGGCAAAGCGATTTCCTTTTCGATCTTTCCCTGATAGTCCAATTGCAATATCTTGGTGCTGGCATCCTTCAGGTAAAAGGCAAACAGTTTGCCGCCCCCGGTCGATACTCCTTCAAGCAGTTCCACCGTTTCGGGGATTACGTCTATCCACTGGGCATCAGGCTCGGTGACGCTGACGGATGTCAGGCGATAGTTCGAGGCATCCTTGTCGGTGAGCACCAGCAGCCGGCCATTGTGATGGTCTACCACGTAATTATTGTTCGCAAACCCTTTGACCAGCGGGGTTATTTTGCCGTATGGCTGCGCGAGCGATTGGAAATACAGTTCGTTGCCCGAAGTACCCTCGGAAACCGTCAGGATCAGGTACTGTTCGTCTTCGGTTACATCGGCGTTGACGTAGCGCAACGGGTGCTCCCTGTCTTCATAAACCAGCCTGTCGGCGCTTTGCGGAGTCCCGATGGTGTGGTAGAATACTTTATGGAACCTGTTTTGTACCGAGAACTGTCCCGTTGTGCCCGGATCGTCATAACGGCTGTAATAGAAACCATTGCTTTTCCACGCCGCATCCGAGAATTTGACCCATTGCAGGTGATCGTCCAGCTTTTTTCCGGTTTCGGCGTCCATAACGTAAAATTCGGTCCAGTCCGAACCGGCCCTTGAGACAGCATAAGCCATGTACTTGCTGTCGTTCGAGAAAAACACACCGCCCAGGGCCACTGTTCCGTCGGTCGACAAGGTGTTGGGATCGAGGAAGGTTTCCGGAGCGCCTTCCAGACCTTTTTGCCGGTATAGTACCGACTGGTTTTGGAGGCCATCATTCTTGAAAAAGTAATAATAATCACCTTCTTTGAAAGATGTTGAATAGCGGGGATAATTCCAGATATCCGTGAGCCGTTCCCTGATCCGGTTCCTGAACGGGATTTGCGACAGGTAATCTTCCGTTACCTCGTTCTCGGCCTTTACCCAGGCTGCTGTTTCGGGCGAGTTATCGTCTTCCAGCCATCGGTAAGGATCGGCGACATTTGTTCCGAAATAGTTATCGACTGTATCGGTTTTGACTGCTTGCGGATATGGCTTGTGACTGATGGTCTCCTGCTTACACGAACATGTAATATACATACAAAGTACGATCAAAAAATGTTTTTTCATTCTGATAATAAATGGTTATCCGGTGCGTCTTGCTCGCTACCGGTTTTTTGGATGTTTTCGATCAGGCCCAGGGTTTTCACCTCAGCGTCCTTTGCCCCCGGCAGGCAGAACCGGATACAGAAGCCTTCGCCGGGTTTTGTTTCCGCCCAGATGCGGCCTTTAAACGTTTCGATCACTGCTTTACAAACGGCCAATCCAATCCCGTAACCTTTGGAATCGAGATCGCCGGGCAAAGCGAGGTTATCCGTCAAATCGAACAATTTGCCGGCCTGTTCGGGAGTCAGCCCTATACCGTCGTCGGTTACCCATACTTCAACGAATCCGGGATCTTCAACGATACCTTCCCTGGTTTCTACCCTGGTCCCGACTTTCGTCCCTACCGAGATGCGGCCGGTTCCTGTGGGTGCGTATTTGAAAGCATTGGACATCATGTTGCGCAGCACGACGTCAACCAGCCTCTCGTCGGCAATGGCAAAAGTATTGTTTTGCACTTCGTTCGCCAACTGTATTTCTTTAGCCGCTGCAAAATCCTCGTAATCCGCAAGCAGGTTGGCAGCCAACTGGGGAATGTTTACCGTGGCCGGTTCGGGCTTTAATTGTCCCGATTGGGCTTGCAGCAAAAGCGTAAAATTCTGGAAAAAGCCGTAGAGCGCGAAGATGCTGTTGTTGATCCGGTTCAAAGTACTGTTCATAGCCACGGGCAGGTCGCCCTGCTCTTCTTCGAAAAGAGCTATGGTTTGCGCCAGCGAATTGATACTTGTATAAATATGATTCGTAAGGAACCGGAAAGCGCTTTCCTGGTTTTTCACGAGTGCATCGAGCGCCATCGCCTTATCGTTCATTTCCTTTTGTGCTTTAGCCGTGCCGGGCTTATACCTGAAGCAGAACCATGCAATAGCCGCTACTAATGCAACTGTTGCCAGCGCTGCCCATATGGAAGCTATGGCATCGAATACCGTTAAAACGGGCGATCGCTGCTGTCCCCTGTTTTTTGCATCTTCGGCAGCGGTAATCAATGTTTCACGTTCGGTTTGCAGTGCATTGATGCGGTTGTTGTACGCTTCGGCATCCACTTTCCGGTTCACTTCCATCAATTGTGGATAATATTCGCATACGGCATCCATATTCCGGAGCTTCCGGTACGAATCGATCAATGCCTGATAGTAATATTTTGATAATTCGAGATTATTGCGCTCCCTTGCTATTTCCAGTCCCTTTTTAAGATATTCCACGGCTTCGGCATAGTTGTCGCGGAGCAGCCACGTCTGTGCGATGGCGTTGTAGCTTTCCATGACCATGTCCCAATTGCGCATACGGAGCGTAACTTCGAGTATGATTCTCTGGTGATTAGTGGCTCTCACATAATCCTTTCTTTCGAGCGCAATCTGGCTCATCAGCGTTTCGGCATCTGCCAAAGCAAGGTCCTGCTGTGTGCGGTGCGCCATCTCAGCGGCCTGTTGCGCATAATACATGCAACTGTCCGCATTTTCATACTGATACAGCTTGGCGATGCTTGTCAATATGACTGCTTTGGCCGTATCGGGCGCCGCATACATGCTTTTGCGCAACTCGTCGGCTTTGGAGTTACCCCAAGCGTGAAGCGAGCAAACCAAAAAAATAAGAAACAATAATATCCGCCCGGACATAGGTGCACATTTTTTAGAGGCGTAAAATTAAAAATTATTTTGGCTTTAGCCTAAAAA
>JAISDP010000265.1 GCA_031264715.1 Bacteroidales bacterium | reverse complement strand
ACGTCCTGAGAGGGGTTTTCAGGCGTCCAGCGGTCGGTATAATTGGTAAAAATATTCCCTTGCGTTCCATATCCGGAACCCGGCATCCACTGGCGCGATCCGCCGATCTGCCGGTAGGTATCGCCCACACCCTGGAAAAAGACACTGAAATCGACCCCTTGATAGGCCACCGTTCCGCCGAAACCATAAACTAAGAGCGGATCGACGGTTCCGCCTACATAACCCACATCCATTGCGTTGATGACGCCGTCTCCATTCCAGTCATCCAGCATGATGTCACCCGGACGAACGGTTGTTAACTCGTTTTGCGGCAAGGTGGCCAGCAACGTGCCGTTGGGATTGAAATCATCGTCGGTATAAAGGCGCAGCGCCCGGTAGCCATACAGTTCACCAATGGAATGGTCGGTCGGGTCTTGGTGGTTACCCTGCTGTCCGGGCGGTGTATCTATCTCGGTGATCTTGTTTTTCGCATACGTCGCATTGGCAAAAAACGAGAGGCTCACCTCGTTGATTTTTTTGTCGAAGGATACGGCAATCTCGCCGCCCCGGTTTTCCACTTTCCCGATATTGCCCCAGGGGATAGTTGTAAAGCCGGCTTCGTCTGGGATCGTCCGGCGCTGCATGAAGATATTCTCCCGGTATTCCTGGAAAATATCGGCCTGGATACGTAACGACTTAAAGAAGCTGATCTCTATCCCTATATTCGCTTTGGTGACCGTTTCCCACGTTAAATTGCTGACGCCGATTTCTCCTTCGGCTACATATCCCCTCCCATAATCGCCTTGCGCCCCATAATAATAGGAAGTTCCCATTGGCCACTCATTACCACCACCAAGATTAACGGTGGTGAGGTAGGCAAAACGGCGGCCACCCCCGATCTGGTCGTTCCCGGCTTTCCCCCAGGACACGCGGAGTTTCAAAAAGTCGATGGTTCCACTTACCGGCGCCCAGAAGTCTTCTTTCGATACGATCCAGCCGAGCGCTACGGAAGGAAAGAACCCGAAGCGCTGTCCTTTGGCGAAGTTTTCGGAACCGTTGTACCCGAAGTTAAATTCCCCAATGTATTTATTTTTGTAGGAATAAGAGGCGCGGCCGGCAAGCCCCTGGTTGCGGTAAGGCTGGATGCCGCCGTCGTCGTAACTGCGCTGGTTATACAGGAGCAGGGCGTTGACATTGTGGTCGTCGCCGAACGTCCGGTCGTAATTGAAGATCCACTCCAGGTAAATCTGGTTATTCCCATAGTTGGCGCCGTTACCGTAATACAAAAACTCACTCCCGTTAGTGTGCCGGGTCAGGATCAGGTTCCCCTCATCATCGCGGGAAGTAGCGGGGGAGTAATAGTCGGGCCATCGTGTCCGTGATAAAGTACTTGCACTGTAATTGTCGAACGAGAAAGTCAACTTCGTGCTAAAGCCTTTGGTCAGGAAGTCCAATTGCTGTTCCACAGCAAACAGCGATTCGATTTTACTGGTGGAGTTGGTTTCGTAACCATACTGGGTCAACATGGCCCAGGGGTTGTAGGTACTATTAAGGCGTACGGGCAGTTTCCCGTCGGCATACCTGGTTGCATACAGCATAGGTGGCGTGTAAAAGGCCTGTTCCCATATCTGCGAAGTGGAGTAGTTGGGTTGCTTTCTCAGTTTTTGCAGGTAACCGCCCACGCTAAAGCGCATGGAGGTGGTTTTGGTCAGGTTTACATCCACATTCGCACGTAAATTATAGCGGTTCAGTTTCGTGGCGGTGCTATATGGGAGGGATTCATCCCGCTTTAGAATCCCGTCTTCATGGTAATACGACGCGGTGAGGTTATATCTTAACATTTCGGTTCCCCCGTTTACGTTCAGGTTTACGCGGTCGTTGAAGGCATACGGCTTTGAAATGGCGTCTATCCAATTCACATCGGGATACAACTCCCTGTCATACCCGCTCCGGGTATAATCAATCACCTTCTGGTCGTAGTAAAGCGACCTGTTGTCTTCTGCCGCCAGGTCGTTGAGCAGTTGCATGTGGTCGGCCGCGCCGATAAATTTAGGCAGTTGGGTCGGCGAGGTAAAGGCGTGTTCCACTTTCGCATAGACTTCCGGCTTTTGCACTTTCCCGCGCCGGGTGTTGATCAGGATTACCCCGTTGGCCCCGCGTACGCCGTACATGGCGCTGGCGGCAGCGTCTTTTAGCACCGAAAAGGATTCCACTTCCATAATATCGATGTCGTCCAAGTTCCGCTGTATGCCGTCAACCAGCACTAAGGGCTTGGTGTTGCCGGAGAACGACGACAGGCCGCGGATCCAGAAATCCGACTGGTCGTAGCCCGGCTCGCCCGAACGGGTCACGGCAATGATCCCCGGCAGCTTACCGGCCAGCGTGTTCGAGATGTTTTTCTTGGAGGTGATCGCCAGCGCTTCCGGCTTGATGGTCTCAATAGCCCCGACCACCGACGCCTTTTTTTGCGCGCCGAAAGCGACTATAGTAACTTCCGACAGCTCACTGGCCCGCTCTTCCAGTACCACGACGAGGTCAACCTGCCCCTGGAATTGGATTTCCTTGCTTCCCATACCCAAAAGAGATACGGTAAGCGTAGCTCCGACGTCCACGTTGTCCATTTCAAAAGAGCCGTCGATGTCGGTAAGCACGCCGCGCGTACTGCCTTTAAGGATAATGTTGACGCCGGGCAAAGGCTCGCCGTTCTTATCAATAACCTTGCCGGTCGCTTTCTTCTTTACCTGTTGCGGGGAATTTTCCCCAACAGGCGCCTTCCTGGTAATATATACCTGGCGACCCTCGATCCGATACCCATTGTTTGTTTTTGCAAACAGTTGATCCAAGACCTTTTCTATGGAAGCGCTGCTGGCTTGTAGCGTCGCTTTCCTGTCCCGGTCCACATCATCCCTGTTGTAAAAAAACACATAGTCGCTTACGGACTCAATGGCCTTGAGAATTTCACCAACCGGCTTGTCCTTTTGGTCGATAGTGATTGTCTTCGCCACCGTCTGCGCGCTCACGGCAGATGAGAAGCAGAAGATGAAACAGCAGGCCGAAATGAAGCCTGATTTCAGCCTTTTCTTTTTAAAATTCACGTCTTTCATAAAAATTTTTTTAGGTTAAAAAATGGCGCTTATCTAAATTGTATGATATATTGATTGTCTTTTATCACGAAGTTGAATGAAGCGATTTGCATCAGTCCCGACAGCAATACGGAAAGCTCTTCTTTTAATTCCAGTTTTCCGTAGCATACAATGCCGGAAACTTCTTCCGGAATAACCATGGTGACATTGTAATATCGGGATAGCTTGAAAAAAACATTTTCTATGGGTTCGTTTTCAAAGATATATATGCCGCTTCGCCAGGAGGTATAGGCTTCCGTATCATGGATGGCCTTGAGGGAACTTTCCTGTCCTGTACGGGTATATACCTGATTGGGATACATTTGTACGGTATTCCCGTTCGATTTTACCTTGACGGAACCGTTTGCCAGCACAACCTGTTGCATATCGTCTTTTTTATAAGTGGACAGGTTAAATCCGGTGCCGTGTACAACGATTTCCAAGCTGTCTGACTTTACAATAAACGGCTTGCCTGTATCCGGCGTCACGTCTGCATATATTTCCCCGTCCACATAAATCTCCCGCTTGTCGCCGGAAAAAACATTGGGATAAATTACGGTTGTACCTGTGTTTACCCATAATTTACTGCCGTCGGAAAGTTTCAATTGCGCCCTTTTGCCGAAAGGAACGCATAATTGGTTCATGGATGGATTTTCCGTGTGTTCTTCCTTTACAATTCCATCATTGACGCGCAATGTTCCTTTCCGGTCATAGCTGATTTCCGGATTTTCATCCGTAATGTTCACATGGTTGTCTTTCGCCATGATCACAATTTTAGAGGGGGCCTGCTGACGGTTGATCACTTTATATTGTGCATAATCCGTCTCTTTGGGCTTTACTTCCTCCCGCCCGGTATAATAGAAAGAAAAAATAATAAGGATGGCAAAACAAGCTGCTGCGGCCGCATATTTATAGATCTGTTTTAACATTTTTTTCCTGCGTTCCTTTTTCTTATTTTGCCGGTCGCAGGCGTTGCAACTGACGGCTATTCTTTCCCAGAGCGCCTCTATGCGGTCGGCAGGCACTTCGGGTTTATAATATGGATAATCCTCTCTCATGATATTATTTTATTTCCTTGAAATTTTCTTTTCCGAGCTTATTGAGTTTTTCTTTTATCCGTTGGTACTGGTTTTGAACAGATTGCCGATTGATTTGCATCAGTTCGGCGATTTCATTAAACGACAGCCCTTCTGAAAAACGCAGATGCAGGATTTCCCTTTGATGAGCGGTCAACTGTAATAATAATTCATTAACAACCTTTACTTTACCTGTTTCTTCTTCTTGTTCCTCCTGTTCAATATAGATTTCCTGCACATCCTTTTCGGGAAAATCCTCCCATTCTTTTTCATATTTAGTTGATAGCCTGTCTCTCCCCAATCTTGAATAGATGGCGTAGCGGACGGCGGCCATAAGATAAAGTTGCAAATTGCGGACTTTATTGAGTTTTTCCTTATGCCGGTAAATATCAATCAGCACATCGTGAATAGCATCTTCAACGATATCCTGATGAGGATAACATGATAAGCCATAAGAATATAAAGCCTTTATGTGTTTCTTATAAAGGTCTTTCAGAAAATCCTTATCATCAAGGTCAAGTATTATATGCATACCGGCATTGATTACTTTCTAATAATAAAAGTTAATAGTATATAGTGTGTAAAAAATGAAATATATACCCTTCTTTTTTGTCAAAAATTCTAAAAATTGTTTTTTAAGGGATTGAAAAGGGATTTTTTGTACACTTGTATTGTAGTCCCATTATTTCGAGCAATCTTTCCAAGGTAAAGAATCAAACTGGCTTCCATCTTTTCCGGCGTCGAATGGTTTATTCCTGCCCGGTCTATTGTGATGACCGAATACTGTTGCGTCCAGTTCCATTTTTCATGGATATACAGTTTTAATCGGAATTAACGTGATCATTTAATATTTCCATCCGGCATCCGGGCTGTCTTCCGGAAAACGCTATGCCCAGAAGAAGTACTTTCCCGGAATATCTGTTGTAATATCGACGCTCGTGTATCTGATTCAGCGCTTCTTTAAGCAGCGTATCGATTTTCTCTTTGGCATGATATTTTATTTCGGCGACAACGGTGAGTTCGGGCTGTTCCCAGACAAGATCGGATTGTCCGAGGTTATTAGGCTCCTCAGCCCGTACCTTGAATCCTAACATTCGCATCCATATCAGCATGAGTGAATGATAATAGTATTCATGCTTGATGTGGAGTTTGTAGGGAACAGAGGCAATCATTCTTTCGAGACTGCGTGCAAAACCGGGTTCGTCGCAGG
>JAISDP010000243.1 GCA_031264715.1 Bacteroidales bacterium | reverse complement strand
CTCTCCTCGAGGATACCTCGCTATTCCTGGCTATTGGCGCAGGGCTGGGATGGATAACGCTACCGCGTTTTGTACTGGCAGCTATTGCTGTGTGGGCAGTGCGATGGATACGACGGAATCTCGCGATCGGATGCCGGGAGGCGTCAAAAGACGGCTGGTAGAAGGATCGAGCCCTGTATTGTAACGCATACAATTTTATGATAAACTGTTAAAAATTCTTAAAAAAGAGATGATCGCATAGCGAAGATTTTTTTCTCCGAAAGATATATTTACATTTGTAGAATTGAAAAATCGATTTTTATGATTTATAACGCTTATAGTTAGAAAATTAAGTTTTTTGTATTGCCGATAGCGCCTTCGATTCTTCAGAGCATTTTAGGAGTAGATACTTTATTTTATTTGTCAAGTAAACTTGATCAATTTTGTTCTCTTTTTCCAACATATTATATGTGCTTGAAGCCCCAGTAATAACGGGCTTTGGCACGCCTTTTGCAGAGAGAGAGAGAGAGAGAGAGAGAGAGAGAGAGAGAGAGAGAGAGAGAGAGAGATTACTAAAGCGCGCGCGTAGTTTAGTCAAAAAATCACAAACTGCTATAGCTGCCATAGGGTACTGACCCGTATGGCGGCTATAGCAGTTTTTATTTTGTCCCGTAAAATAAAGCAAATGAAGCAAATCCATTAATTATTATAATTCTCATCAATGTTACATTTTTTAAATCAATCAAAATGAAAGGAAGTTTATTTTATCAAAAAACAGAGATCATCAACAGGCGAATGAAGCGAAGCGTGCTTCTGTTCGCGGGAATAACTGCGTTTTTAGCAGTTATCGCTACATCCTGCAAGGATAAGGATGATGGAAACACCGGGCCGGTAGCCGTAACCGGCATCAGGTTTGAGCAGTCCTCGCAAACGCTGGATGCCGGAAGCGAGTGGGTATTGACGGCGGTCGTTGAGCCTGCCGGCGCCACGAACAAAGTGGTGAGGTGGACAAGCGACGATTACCAAGTAGCCGGCGTGCTGGGCGGTAAGGTGATCGCCAAAGCCGAAGGAACGGCCGTCATTACCGCTACCACCGAGGACGGCGGCAAAACGGCGACATGCACCGTTACCATTGTGCCGGTAGAGATCACCGGTATCAGGCTTGGCGAGGAAACGCTGGAACTTAAGGTAGGCGATCCCGCCCATACCCTGACGTATGCCATCGAGCCGGCCAACGCTACCTACAAGGAGGTAACCTGGCTGAGCGACGCTCCCGAAGTTGCCGGGGTCAATGAAAGCGGCGCGGTGACGGCTCTGGCCCCCGGTACGGCCAACATTACCGCTACCACTGTCAGCGGCGGGTTTACGGCAACATGCGCCGTTACCGTTCCTGCGATAGCTGTAACCGGCATCAGTCTTGACAGGGAGACGCTGGTTTTCAAAACAGGCCGGCCCTCGTCCCGTCTGATATGCACTGTTGAGCCTGACGACGCTACCTACAAAGAGGTGACCTGGTCAAGCAACCAGCCCGGCATCGCCGAGGTGGATGACGCCGGCAATGTGACCGCAATCTCCAAAGGCGTGGCCGAAATTACCGCAACTTCGGCGGATGAACAGTGGACGGCCGTCTGCAAGGTTTACGTTATGGAGGATGGCCCCGATAACCTTTTGGTGAATCCCGGGTTTGAAGAACCGGATCCGACCTCTACGGTCAATTTTGTTGAAGGCCAAGTTCCGGGATGGGTAAGAATACCATCGTCGACAAACTGGTTTTCAACCTATTATCCCACTCCTCACCCGGTCTATGGCGCCATGGTGAATGTAAACGACGCCGGCACCTTAAACCGCGTGGGAAAGAATCAGGATAAGAGCTTTTGGGAAAGCGGAAACGGGAATTATTTTTTAGATGCCAGGGTCGGTGATTGGGCGGCAAGAGTGGGCAGCAACCTCACCGGAGGATTTTATCAGATCGTAGACGTTACCCCCGGAGCGACATACGGGCTCAGCTGCATTATCGGCATGAGGTGCAACGACGCGAATGGGTCCCTCAAGGATAACGAAACGGTGAAAATACTTTCCGTAGACGGCCGTACGCTTTATCATGAGATCCCCATCAGCATCGAAAATGCGTATACGTTTAATTCGCGGCCAGCCGCGATCAATTATTTGGGATCATTGCTGGTCATTCCCCCCGACGTCCATCAGGTGCGCATTCAAGTGGATATACGCAACTATGCGAATCCGAATCAAAACCCCCTGACGCTGTGCGACGACTTTATCTTCTGCAAGCTTGCCGATTAGAATGATTGTATGGAGTCGACATTATCAAGAAAACCAAACATAATCCTTTATTAAATGATGTACCAAATTAAAAACCAAATCAAATGAAACGAAGATTATTTATTATGTTATGCTGCATGGCAGCAGTTTTCGGCTATTATTCGTGCGAAAATAAGGACCGGAAAATAGACGACGGAGGCCCGCACAATCCGGGGCAGTCCATCACCATAGAATCCATCGATCCCATTGAAGGAATGAGGGCGACGCAGGTTCTCCTGAGAGGAAGCAACCTGGGAAACGATCCCGCTTCCGTGGAAGTATATTTCGGCGACAGGAAAGCGAACATTGTGGGTTGCGCCAGCGGCAGGGTATTACTGTATGTGCCGCGGTTAGAGGAAGGCGAACATGCCATTACGGTGAAGATCGGCGATCAGTCTGTTGAGATGGATCAAAGATTTACGTACCACGTTACCGCCCTGGTGAGCACTGTTGTCGGGAATCCCAACACCGGCACCCAGGAATTCAAGGCCGGTGCGTTCAGCGAGGCCATACTCCGCGATCCGCGTTATTTAACCGTTGACAATGAAGGAAATCTCTTTCTTTCCCATTGGACGCAACGGAGCATGGTCCTGATCGACCAGCAGACCCAAATGGTGACAAGACTGCTGGAAATTACCGGAAACAGCGACGACCCCGCGCCTACGGCGCCTACTACGGATGCTTCGGGTAAGATCATTCTGGCGCCGGCAAATGGCGGAGGAACTGCATACAGGGAGATGTTTTATGAATTTGACCCTGATGCGGGATGGGCAGCGAGAACAAGATCCGTTTTCAAACCGCCGCAAAGTTCGCCGGATTATTTTACGCTTGACGCATATAAACATTCTTTTGCGATCTGTCCCTTAGACGGCAAGGTGTACTACCGCTCGAACCGCGATGGAGCCGTTATCCGCTTCGATCCCGAAACGCGCAATGGGGAACGGGCCAGGACGCTGGACCCGGACGAACTCGGGGAACATCCGGAATTATGGCTGGTACGGGCTCAAAATGGCGACAGTTTTTGCGTCTTCGACCCGAATAATCCCGAAATGCTGTATGCAGCGCTTGGCGGCGGAACCGGCAATCCTCACGGTATTGTTTACTGTAATATCAGGACGGGAGAAACCGACTGGCTAACCGGAGGAGTCGGCAGCGACGCCAATGCATGGCGGGATGGCCCCCTGGCGACTGCCAAGTTTAACTCTCCCCGGCAAATGGTGCTGGACAGCGACGGCAATCTTGTTGTTGCCGACAGGGACAATCACTGTATCAGGAAAATTGATCTCCGAACGGGATTGGTATCAACGCTGGCGGGGATTGCAGGCAAAGCGGGTTTCGTAGACGGGAATCCGGACGACGCCCTTTTCAGGCAGCCCTGGGGCTTATGCATCGACCGGAGAGACGGCGCCATGTATGTTGCCGACACGGGCAACCGGTGCATCCGCAAGCTTACCATTGAATAATCATTATCCTCATTTAAAATTAAATTAGAAAGATGAAACAAATATGGATCATTTTCCTGCTGGCCGTATGTACAGTCGCTTCTGTCCGGTCGCAACAGGAACAGGAACAGTTTACTGTTTCGGGCACCGTTTCGGACGAAACAGGCTTCTTGCCCGGCGTAACCATCTATGCGAAGAACCAGCCCGGAGTCGGAACCACCACCGACGTCAACGGGAAATTCTCGCTGAAGGTTTTTAAGGGAAATACGGTTGTCTTTTCCTTTATCGGCTATGAAGAAGTGCAGCATTTTGCAGACCGGTCGGTATCCGATCTGAAAATAGTGATGAAAGAGTCCGCCACCGCTTTGGAAGAAGTAGTGATCGGCGCTTTGGGGACGACCCAGGCCAAAGCCACTACCACAGGCGCTTTAGGCACGATCGACACCAAGCAGCTCCAGGTACCGGCCACATCGATGGCGAATATCTTGGGAGGCCGCATGCCGGGCATCATTACCATGCAGGAAAGCGGCGAGCCGGGGAACAACATTTCCGAATTCTGGATCAGGGGGATCGGTACCTTTGGCGCCAACGACAAGGCTTTGGTCTTGATTGACGGGCTGGAAGGCGATCTTGACGCGATAGACCCCGCCGATATTGAAAGCTTTTCGATATTGAAGGATGCGTCCGCAACAGCGGTTTACGGCGTGAGAGGGGCTAACGGCGTGGTACTGATCACTACCAAGCGCGGCGAAGAAGGCAGGATACAGCTTTCGGCGCGGGCAAACTTCACCATGTCGAAATTGCAGCGCATGCCCAATTACCTCCGTTCCTACGACTACGCCCTGCTGGTGAACGAAGCGTACCAGGCAAGGGAGATGGCGCCCAAATATACGGGCAGGGAATTGGAGGTCATCCAGTACGGATTGGATCGCGACCTTTATCCCGATGTCGACTGGCAGGATGAAATCTTCAATCCCGTATCCCTCCAGCAGACTTATTACCTGAATGCGCGGGGGGGAGGAAGCATCGCCAAATATTTCATCAGCTTGGGAACGTCCACCGAAACGGCGGCGTACAAAATGGATCCCGATGTTACCTTTCCCGTAAAAACAGGTTATAATACCTATTCATTCCGTATGAACCTGGATATCAACCTGACCAAAACCACCAAGGTGTACTTCAGCACCGACGGGTATCTGACGCGCAGGGTGCAGCCGGGTATAGAAAATACCAACCAGTTGTGGTTTTCCCTGTCGAGTGTTACGCCCCTGCTGGTGCCCAAAGTGTATTCTACGGGACACATACCCTCTTACGGGGAAAATGATTCGATGTCGCCGTACGTGATGATGAATTACCTGGGCACCCGTTCGGAGAACATCAATACCTATAAAAGCTCCATCGAGTTGAAACAGGATTTATCGGCTGTTCTTGACGGATTGACGTTCCGCGTGCAGGGAGCGTTTGACAGTAAGGTATGGTATAACGAATACCGTTACACCATTCCAGAGTTGTGGTATGCCAATACAAGAAATGTGGACGGACAGCTGCAACTGGCCAAAACGGTGGAACGGCTCGCCGCAAGATTTGGCTATGGACAGCGTCAATTCCGCAAATACTACCTCGAATCGACCCTGAACTATAATAAGCTGTTTGCTGAAAAGCACCGGTTTATGTTTTTGGTTTATTATTCCATGAGCGACTCGAAAGACACCAATGACATCACCAGTTCGGGCATCAATTTGAGCATGGCCGCTATTCCCAAACGATACCAGGGAGTATCCAGCAGGTTGACTTACGGATACCGGGATACCTACATGGTGGATTTTAATTTCGGCTATACCGGTT
>JAISDP010000216.1 GCA_031264715.1 Bacteroidales bacterium | reverse complement strand
TTCGTTGAATTTACCATCAACCAAAAAGGTGAACTGGTAGATGCAAAGATTTCGCGCGGCGTCGATCCGCTGCTGGATGCCGAAGCGTTGCGCGTGATCCGTTCGTCTCCGAAATGGACCCCGGGAAAACAACGCGGGAAAACGGTAAAAGTTAAATATACTTTCCCCGTTGTGTTCAAACTGAATAATTAAAGTTAATTTTTGATATGTAAAACTCTGGTTTCCATTGAGACCAGAGTTTTTTTTTGCTCTATAACGCACACAAAACGTTATAGAGCCGTTTTTTTATATCACCTCAAGACATACTTCAAGTTTCAAACTTTTCCAGTATTTCCATGCATTGCCCGATGTTTTTTACCGGGCTGACACTCATTGCCAGCTTGTCCTTCGCTTCTTTCATCCTGAAGAGGCGCGGGTTCTGCTGTATGTGGCATAAGATTCGGTGGAAACCGGCTGATTCGTAATAAGGCGATTTCTGGTCGCTGACGAAATATACCAGCAACCGTTCGTTACGGAGCGTAATCTTTTCGAAGCCCAAGCGGACAGCCAGCCAGCGCAGGCGGATCACACTGATCAGTTCGCGGCTGGGCGCGGGTATCGGTCCGAAACGGTCGACAAGCTCCTGCTCAAAATTCACCAGCTTTGCCTCGGTGTCGATATTGTCCAGAGCACGGTACAGCCGGATGCGTTCGGACACATTCTCAATATACGATTCGGGGAACAGCAGTTCGAGGTCGGTATCGACCTGACATTCGCTCACAAATACTTCGAGTTTCGGATCGGGCGAAACGGAACCCGAAACCCCAAACCCGGAACTCGAAGCAAAAAGTTCCTTGAAGCCGTCTTCCTCCTTCAATTCCGTCATCGCCTCGTTGAGGATGCGGTGATAGGTCTCGAAACCGATATCGGCAATGAAACCGCTCTGTTCGACGCCCATCAGGTTGCCGGCTCCGCGAATGTCCAAATCCTGCATGGCGATGTTGAAACCGCTGCCGAGGTCTGAAAATTCCTCGATAGCCCGCAAACGTCGCCGGGCTTCAGGCGTGAGATCGGTAACAGGCGGCGTGAGCAGGTAACAGAATGCTTTCCTGTTCGAACGCCCCACGCGGCCGCGCAACTGGTGCAGGTCGCTCAAGCCGAACATGTGCGCATTATTGATGATGATCGTGTTGGCATTGGGGATATCAAGCCCTGACTCAATGATCGAAGTAGATACCAGCACATTGTAGTCGCCGTTGATAAAATCGAGCATGATCTTTTCCAGTTCCTCGCCGTCCATCTGGCCATGTGCTGTCACAGTCGACACGCCGGGGCAAAGGCTGCGTATCAGCGACTCCATTTCGCGGAGCGACTGCACGCGATTGTGGATGAAGAAAATCTGTCCGCCGCGCGACACCTCGTATTCGATGGCTTCGCGGATCACATCCTGGTCGAAAGTGTTCAGTTCCGTCTGTATCGGGTGGCGGTTGGGTGGCGGGGTGGCAATGATCGACATTTCGCGGACGCCCATCAGCGAGAATTGCAGCGTGCGCGGTATCGGGGTAGCCGTCAGCGTCAATGTATCCACGTTTACGCGCAGGGCCTTGAGTTTTTCCTTGGCGGCCACGCCGAACTTCTGTTCCTCGTCGATGATCAGCAACCCAAGGTCTTTGAATTTCACATCCTTGCCCAACAATTTGTGCGTCCCGATGATGATATCCACCTTGCCCTCGGCCATTTTCTGGAGCGTTTCGCGTTGTTGCCTGGCCGGTCTTAATCGACTGATGGTGTCAATGGTGCAGGGAAATTTCTCCAACCGCTCCTTGAACGTTTGCTCGTGCTGCAATGCCAGGATGGTAGTGGGTACCAGCACAGCCACCTGCTTGTTATCGCTCACCGCCTTGAAAGCAGCGCGTATAGCAATTTCCGTCTTACCGAAACCCACATCGCCGCATACCAGGTGATCCATCGGCAAGTCGTTTTCCATGCCGCTTTTCACGGCATTGGTAGCTTTCAACTGGTCGGGCGTGTCCTCGTAAATAAACGAAGCCTCCAGCTCCTCCTGCATGTAAGTATCGGGCGAAAAGGCAAAGCCTTTGTGGATACGGCGTTGGGCATACAGCAGCATCAAATCGCGGGCGATATCCTTTACTTTCTTTTTGGCGCTCTGTTTCAGGTTCTGCCATGCAGCCGTTCCCAGCTTGTAGATCTTTGGCGCCATACTGTCCTTACCCCGGAATTTCGATATCTTATGCAGGTTGTGGATGTTCACATACAGCACGTCGTTGTCGCGATACACCAGCCGGATACATTCCTGCGCCTTACCGTTGACTTCCATCTTTTCCAATCCGCCGAAAATCCCCACGCCGTGATCGATATGCACAATGTAGTCGCCGGGATGCAGCCCCTGAAGCTCTTTCAGGGTAAGACTCTTCGACGGTTCCAACCCGTAAGCCGTGCGATACTTGTGGTACCGGTCGAAAATCTGATGATCGGTATACAGGCATAGCTTCAAGTCGTGATCGATAAACCCTTCGTGCACGATGTTGGACACGGCAACGAACCCGGCTTTGGGCGTGATCCCACTGAAAATATTGCGTAAACGGTCGAACTGCTTCCTGTTTTCGCTCATCAGCGCCACGGTGTAACCGCGTTCAGCGTGCAATGCAATATCCTGCGCCAGCAACTCAAAGTTCTTATTGAATACAGGCTGTGGCGTGGTATTGAATTTCAGTTCCGTACCTGCTTCAAAATAATAATTCGCACCGAATTCAATATTGCAGAAACGATGAAGCAATGACAATACTTCGGCTTCATCCACAAATGTTTCATCGGCGCGGAACGGAACATACTCGTCGCCTGCCAGCGCCTGGACGGGCGGATGGAGGTTGATGCGCGCTATCTCGCTTAGCGTCAACGCCAGACTGTCGCTCCACACCACCGTCGAATCGTCGAACTGCCTGAGAAAGCACGATCTGCCGCCACGATGCTTATCCACGCCCAGGTTGGGAATGATATGGATCAGGTCGACCTGTGTGTCGGATAATTGTGTGTCGATGTCGAACGAATGGATGGATTCCACCTCATCGCCGAAAAAATCGACGCGGTACGGCTGGTTGTGCGAGTATGAGAAAATATCAACGATGCTTCCGCGGATGGCGAACTGCCCCGGCTCGTACACAAAATCGGCCATCGTAAAACCATATTCATGCAGCAAATCATGAATAAAGTCGATGGATATATGCTCGCCCCTGCGCAGTTGCAGGGTATTGCGTTTCAGGTTGTCGCCGTTCACCACCTTCTCGGCCAAAGCATGCGCATGGGTCACAATAATGATGCCCGTCTCCCTCCCCTTAGGGCCGGGTTGGGTTAGCAGCGCTTCCAACACCCGCGTGCGGAGGATGATATTTCCTTCATGCGGCTGCACCTGTGCGGTCATGCGTTTGTACGACGACGGAAAGTAAAATACCTTATGGTCGCCAAGGATGTTGGCCAGGTCATTTTGGAAATAAGCAGCCGACTCGTTGTCGGGCAGCACGAAGATATGGTTACCGCCCCGTTGCTGCATCAGGGCCGCAGCTGCCAACGCAGGGGACGAACATGACAAACCTTTCAGGCGTACGGTTGCCCCCGGCTGTAATGATTGCGCCAGTTGCGCTACCTGCGGATGCTCCTCGTAAATCCCGTTCAAACGGTTCTCCGTGAGAGAAGATAAATTTTTCATGCGGATGCAAAAGTACAAAAAAGGTTGAAATGGTTTCTCCAGCCATCATTATAAAACAAAAAGGTTTTATGAAACGGTCTGTTTTACCTCCGTTATTTCTACCGCCCCTGTCAGGATCAAAACCCTGAAGTAGCAGGCAAAAAAATACCCGCAACAATTTAAAACATTTTTCTTGGGGTTTTGTTCAAAAAGTATTTACATTTGTCCCCTGTTTTTAATGTCAAAAATATACCAAAAAGTATCCTTGATCATGTCGAAATCTTTCGAAAATTTATTGCCAGTAATGTTCGGTAAATCACCGAATGGCACGGCTTTTGCAGAGAGAGAGA
>JAISDP010000164.1 GCA_031264715.1 Bacteroidales bacterium | reverse complement strand
GCCGGGTTCAGCACGATGATATCCACTTTTTCTGATATGAGCTGTTCAACCTGACTAAGCTGCCTAACCGGATCCATGCCGCTTTCCAGAAGCTTCATTTCCAGTTCCGGATATTTAGCCGCCTCATCAATAAAACCGGATTCAAGATTCTTCATAAAGACATCCTGACTGTGATTAAGAACAACGCCGATTATGTATTTTTCGGCGCCGGTTCCCGCGGCATTCCTGTTGCCGGTATTCGATGATTTGGAACAAGCGACAGGCGCTATGCAAAATAAAACCGCAAAAACAAAAACCACCGAAGATGAGAAAAAACGTTTGCCAACCATAATATTCCTCCTGCTTCATTTAATTTTCCTTGTAAGTATAAAATCGTATTTTGCATATGACAATCAAATTTTCAATCAAGATATTCATATTTTCTATCATTCGTCTTTTTGCGGAAATAAGAGATTCCGGCTTTAAATTTTGATATTTTTCTGGTAATTATTCGACATCCATGGTATAGTTGATTGGAAGACGGGGGCCTAAAGCCGCCGGCTATGCCGATGGCTGGTTACTATAAAGGGGCGTATCTTTTATGGTTTTAGAAGAAATTGGCGTATGCGACACTTCCGTAAAATATTTCTGTACTCCCTCGGAATTTGCGAAAAATATGTTTTATTATATTACTCGCTGCGGTCATTATTTTTGCAACCGTGATTATACCTTTACCTGGGATTCCGAACACGGCCGGCTGCCGAGTCGCATGACCTATCTCCTCTTTTACATCAAATCCGGGTCCCTGACCATTAAATACGGCGGACGCACACAACGGGCAACATCAAGACAGGTGATATTTATCGACTGCCGTTTGCCCCACGAATATTGGACTAATGGCGATCTGGAATTTTTATGGCTGCATTTGGATGGTTCAAATATTGGGCAGTTCCATGATGAAATTGCCAAAACCCGGGGAACCGTGTTTTCCGTGGAAAAAAGCGACATACTGTATACCCTGATAGAGACCGCCATAACGACCAGTTACAGCAGTTCGGAAATTGAGCGATCCCAGCTTCTCTACCGTATCTTGTGCGAATTACTGATACCCACGGTCAGCATCGCTTATAAAAGTGACAATATGGTAGCCAGGGCCATGGAATACATCGGTTCGCATTATATGGAAAATATCAACGTATCTACTGTAGCCTCACACATCAATATCAGCACATCTCACCTGTCCCGGCTATTTAAACAATGGACGGCCTGTCCGCCTTATGAATTTATCATCCTTGCGCGTATTACCCGGGCTAAACAGATGCTCTGTACCACATCGCTCAGCGTAAAAGAGATAGCCTATGCTGTGGGGTACAACAGCGAAGTGAATTTTATCACATCCTTTACCGCCAAGGTTGGCGCCTCTCCGGGAAATTTCCGCAAGGGACTTGGCTAGACCCGAAAGCCCAGGAAAAGAGTATATAAGAACAAACCTTAAAGGGAACACCTTGCCAGTTAGACTTTACCCCGTTTGTAGACACCATTAAGCGCCCCACTCTGAGTTAAACATATCAGGCGCCACATAGTCGAGCGGTATTTTTGACTAATTTGTCAATTTTGGCGGGATTTTCCCACACAATGGCAGGTGTATGATAAAGTATACTACCCCTACAGTCGGTGTAATTAAAATCGTATTTACGGTATTATCGTAAACACGGAAAATGTGCTATACTTGAACATGGAGGACAGCGTGGAATCAAGGGTCCGGACTGAATTGGATATGCTCAAGGACATTATAATACAAACGGTCCCTGTTGAACAAATCATCCTTTTCGGCTCCTATGCCTACGGGACGCCGCATAAGGATTCGGATCTGGATATCTACGTGGTGTTGAAAGACGATGCGCCCATGCGGGATATCGATGCTTCTTTGGAAATATACCGAGCCATAGGCAGAAAGAAATCCATGCCGGTTGACATAGTGGTCAGGAAAAGCGGCGCCTTCCTGCATCGAAAAAAAAATCCTACCCTGGAACGCCAAATCATGGACGAGGGCATAATTTTGTATGGCTGATTGGGATATTGTCAGACAATGGATTATACTCGCCGACATGGACTTGCGAACAGCCGAACATATAGCAGCGACCATGATTCCCCTTCCATTGGAAATTATTTGTTTTCATTGTCAACAGGCAGTGGAAAAATACTTGAAGGGGTTCCTTGAATTGCATAACGAAATACCACCGCATATTCATGATCTCGTCGAACTGCAAAAAAGATGCGAGCAATATAACGCGGAATTTGTCAAGTTGCAGGAAAGCAGCCAGGCGCTCGCCGCATATAGCGTTCGTCCCCGATATGATCTCGGCCTTGACTTACAGGAATCAGATATGCGGTCATCGTTACGGCACATGCAGTCTGTTAAAACATTTATACAGGCCGCCGCCCCTGAATTGTTTCAGGAAGACGATCCTTCCAGTGTCAAGCAGGACGGTGAGAAGCCTGCCGGGGAAATGGCCGCGGCGAAGTTGTGGGCGGCGCCGCTATTTGACGGATCGAAGTAAACGGGCGAAAATCAATGAAGTAATAACGAGCGAGGAGAACATAGCGGCGCCGGCCGGACAGGGCAACCGCATTATAAATTGAGCAAAATTTTGAGCAAGAAATCCGGTTCGTAGGAAGCATAGAGTCGTTTCCGGTTAAGAGAAAGCTTCCGGGCACGGTATTTCTCCGTCGGTTCCAGTCGAAGAAGATTGAGGGTTATCTTCCGTAAGATTGCCAAGTTCGCCGCGGAATGGTCCTTCCGGTTTCGGGCGTAATCTTCCCGAAAGACCACATCCAATACCCAGTGCAGTTTGTTTTCAATCCCCCAATGGGT
>JAISDP010000088.1 GCA_031264715.1 Bacteroidales bacterium | reverse complement strand
AATTTACATTCTATTAGTGATTATTGGCGTAACACAGGCCATGGGGATGAACACATATTCCCAGAAAACCTTGATAAATCTTCACATGGACAATACGACCGTCGAAGACGTTATCAACGGCATTGAGGAACAAAGCGAATTTCGATTTCTATACAACAAGAAAATCGTAAATGTCGAAAGCAAGGTATCAATTAAGGCGAGCAATGAGAACATTACCTCGGTGTTGGACAATCTTTTCCGTGATGCCGACATCTCGTATGCCATCAGCGACCGCCAGATCGTATTAAACAGGAAAGACGTATTTCTTGCCGCTCTGCCGGCGATAGCCCAGCAGACAGGCAAACGCATCACCGGTACGGTCATCGACCTGAACGGCGAACCCATCATCGGCGCGAATATCAGAGAGAAAGGCATTTCAAACGGCACGGTGACTGACGTTGAGGGTAATTTCTCTCTCACCGTAAAGGACGATGCGATACTGCAAGTGTCCTATATCGGTTATATCGCGCAGGAAATCAGCGTTTTACCACTTACGGGGGAGGGGGCACCCCTTATAATTAAATTGCTGGAAGACACTAAAACACTCGAAGAAGTGGTGGTCATCGGTTACGGCACGTTGCCGAAACGCTCGGTAACGACAGCCATTTCGGTGCTTAATGCCGAAAATATCAAGGAGATGCCCGTAGGAACCCTTGCAGAGAGCCTCTATGGACAGATGTCGGGTCTTTATCTTGTACAAAGCGACGGTCAGCCGGGATCTGCCCCGTCGATACGTATTCGCGGAACCGGTTCACTGACGGCTTCGAGCGAGCCGCTGTTTGTCATCGACGGCTATCCGACCAACGATGCACAGGTATTCGCCAATCTTTCAGCTGAGAATATAGAAAGTATCCAGGTATTGAAAGATGCCGCCTCAGCTGCCATTTACGGTTCGCGCGCTGGTAACGGAGTCATCATGGTAACCACAAAAAAAGGCTCCAAAGGAGGCTTCCCGATAATAAATTTCAATGCCACGGCAGGATTCCAGCAGCCTCAAAGGTATATTGATGTGTTGAATTCCGCTGAATTTGCACAAATGGTCAAGGAAGCGCGTGAATACAGAAATATGCCCGCAGTACCATTTTTCGACGATCCAAGCCAATGGGTTGAAACAGACTGGCAAAAAGAATATTTCCGCACAGCTCCGATGCAGCGCTATGAACTTTCGGCGCGCGGAGCTGCCGAAAAGGTCAATTATTCAATGTCGCTTAACTTCTCCGACCAACAAGGTATCGTCCTTAACTCGTATAACAAAAGAATCGGAGCAAGGTTCCAGATTGATACGGATTTAAGCAAATACGTAACCGTGGGAGCGAATTTCGCACCTACCTGGACACAACAACGCCGCCAAACGACCACCGGTGGAAATACAAGTTACACGGATGGAACGATTGCAGATGCACTCACGTATCCGCCATTTTTCCCTGCGTATGCACCCGACGGCGATTACTTCCAAATACAGCAGCATACAAGTGGAACGGATCTCAATTCGGAGTTGACGAATCCGCTTAGTAAACTGCTCGAAACCAATAATGATTATACTGTTTACAGGACATTATCACAGGCATTTATCAATATCAGGCCTATTAAAGGGCTTGTAGTCAAAACGGAATTCAACCTTTCGACGATTAACCAGAAAAGAGAATTCTACCGCTCGGCGTATGCTCCAGGTACTTCGCGTAAAGGAAATAAATCAACTCCGGACATGACAGCTATTGCCGCAGAACGAGCATCGTCGTTCGACTACGGCTGGCACTGGTCGAATACGGCAACTTACAATCACGTATTCAACAATGTTCATAGCCTGACAGCCATGATTGCGTATGACGTTACCTACGAAAGCGAATTTCAAGTACGTCAACTCACACGTACCGACGCTTCGTATCCGATAGCATTCGGGAATGACCTTATTAAAAACGTTACCGGCGCTTACCTGTACAATGGCGCTTCTACGAATACGGAATATGTTTCGGACGCTGTCTTGGGTCGTATCAATTACGACTACGGGAGCAAATATCTGCTGTCGGGGTCAATCCGTCAGGATCGTTCCAGTAAATTTGGTCCCAACAAACGTGCAGGTATCTTCTGGTCGACTTCGGCAGGTTGGAATATCACCGAAGAATCATTTGCAAAAGACATCTCATGGCTTACGATAGCCAAGTTGAGAGCCAGCTACGGCGTTAATGGTAATGACCGTATTGGAGGAAACTATGTGTGGACTTCTTCCATGTCGACGGCAAACTATGCTTTTGGTTCAGGCAGTGCTGTAAATTCCGTAACGGGATACTATCCGGGCGGATATTCGAACACCTACCTCAGTTGGGAGAAAAATACACAGTTTGACGCAGGTATCGAATTAGGCCTGTTTAAGCGACTGACAATCATTGTCGACTGGTACGACCGACTGAGCGATGCCGTACTTGCCGTTACGATTCCCAATCTGAACGGTAAAGCCACCAGCGTGACCATGAACGCCGGAGAGATCCGTAACCGCGGTGTTGAGATTGAGGTAAATTCTCCAATCATCAACAAAGCGTTCAAATGGACGGCAGGATTCAACATATCGTTCAACCGCAACAAACTGTTGTCGCTGGCTACGGGTAACGACTACTATGGGTCTGTTACCGGAAATGTGCGCAACTATGTAGGACGTCCGCTTGGTGATATGTACTTCTACCAAACCGTCGGTTACTTCAATACGGTAGATGAAGTCAAGACGCTTCCACGACTGAATGGAAGTGCGGGCGACATTGGCGACCTGCGTTTTCTGGACTGGAATAATACCGCAGACGAAGGCGTGCCTGACGGTACAGTCAACTCCTGGGATATGAAATACATGGGTAACAATATGCCCAAATTCAATTATGGATTCACCAGCCGCATGTCGTACAAAAACTTCGACCTCTCGTTTGTACTCGATGGACAGGCTGGAGGATTGGTTTATTGGCAAGCATATGCGTATGCGCTGAATCGCCACATGGAGAATACGATTGCTTATTATTCGCGTGATCGTTGGCGCGGTAATCGTGATACCGAAGAAATATACAGTCAGGGCGACGGCAAATCGGCAGTGGCCGGCGGTAACACGACGATAGCGCTTGCTGCGGCAGATCGTTATGTGTTCAAGTCCAACTACCTGAAGATTCGCAATATCGCTTTGGGATATACCGTTCCCCGATCTTTCACAAATAAAATCGGCTTGAAGTCGTTGCGGGTGAACGTAAATGCCCAAAACCTGTGGTCGTTTGACGAATTTCCGGGTTACTCTATTGAAACCGGCGGTATGGGAGGCTCTACCGGTGGTACTGCTGCAGGCCAGTATCCCGTCCCGAGGACCATCACTTTTGGCGCTAATATCAGTTTTTGATCTGTAGTTCGTAATGTTTAATTTAAAAATTATTATATACAAATGAAACATCTAATATCATTAGTTTTGGGATTGACACTGCTCACATCTTGCAGTGAAAGTTTCTTTGACAAATATCCGACCGATGCAACATCTTTCGACAATTATTGCCGTACGGCAGGTGAGGTTCAAAACGTCCTTTATGCCGCTTATGGCGGGTTAAGGGATAATTTTGCCAACGCGATCGTATATACGGGCGACTTGCCTACCGATAATGCCTATTGCTATAAGGTTGTCAACTCAGCGGATCATATTACGCTTCATGAATCAGGTGTAGCATCCAGCAATGGTATGCTGGGTAACCTGTGGCAATCCGGCTATCAGATTATCAACAGGTGCAACCTGGTGATCGCCAACATGACGGAGAAGTTCTCTTCAGACCCCAAGTTTAATCAGTATGTGGGAGAAGCAAAGTTTATACGCGCTTATGCCTATTATGCCATGGTTCGCGTATTTGGAGACGTTCCTCTTGTTGTGGAAGACATCATGCAGCCAATGGATGTGTTTAACTACGGCAGGGAAAGCGTTGACAATGTGTATGTGCAAATCATCGAAGACCTTACCGACGCTGTTGCCAAATTGCCGGTGTCCTATTCCGCTCAGACTGAAATAGGCAGGATAACTTCAACAGCTGCCCAGGCAATCCTCGCCGATGTTTATTTGACGCGCAAGAAATATGCCGAAGCCAAAACGCTTTACGAGGCTATTATTGCTAAAGAAGGAGCCAGCCTCGGGTTAATTGACGGAGCGCAATATAAATCAATTTTCAGCGCTGAAAACGTAAACAACAAGGAGATCATTTTTGCCATACGTTATGCTTATGCTCAAACGCCGGCAATGTCTAATTATCTCATGCGCGCTTCTTTGGGAAATATCGAAGGAGTAGCAATCAATCCCCCCGGATATACGAACAGTCTTATTTATGGCGTAAATTTAATGATGATGACCACCGATCTCGCCACATTGTATGAAGAAAATGATCTCAGGCGTTCGGTTGTACACATGGGACTCCATGCCAAACATTTAGAGGGTGATCAGTATCCGGAAGTTATCGTTCCTCAAACGCTTAAATATTTCGATTATCGCAATATTACCGACGGCAGATCAGGAAATGTCCCTGAAAGCGGATGTCCGACGATTATCAGCCGCTATGCTGATATTATCCTTAAGTATGCAGAGTGCCTAAACGAGACCGACCCTGCGGCTGCGATTGTTCAAATCAAGCGTATCCGCGACCGCGCCGGCGTGACAACGGATATCAATGCTACCAAAAATGATGTGGCTTTAGCGATTGAGAAAGAACGCCGGTTAGAACTTGGTCTGGAAGGACATCGCTGGTTTGACCTCGTTCGTACAGGTCGCGCACAGGAAGTAATGAACGCATACTACAAACGGGGCGCCGCAAGTTTGAGTTATCTTCCCGAATATATCGTTGATTGCGAATTTGGGAGTCTCACTGTTCCGGCTATGGTTGCAGACTATGAGCTACTTTATCCGATACCCTACGCACAAAATCAGCTTAATCCTGACAAACTTCCTCAAAACCCGGGATATTGATAGACCCGTGAAAAACCGGCAGAGCAGCACTTGAGTTGTTCTGCCGGTTCTTTCAGTAGAAATATATATATAGATAAATTTAATGGTTTAACAAGTTCCTTTCAGTGATGCGAAATAAATCAAGATATAACAGTTCATTTTCCGGACATGTCGGGAAGTTTTTCTATATTGTTATTCTTCATTCCGAAACGCTGTTATATTTCATGCGGCACGGTTTTGTGAGATGCCCCGTACCGGGGGCAACCCGCTTCCGGGTTAGAGAGCGATCCGACGGTAGCTTAGCATCGTATCCGACGGTAGCCTAGAACTCGATCCGATTAGTGGCAAAATAATCTCACAATTTTAGGCCGCGCGGTATATATGTTATTTATTTTTCATTACTTAGCGAGGGAGCACAAATATAATTTACGTATGAAAAAAAATTTCTTATTATTTCTCAGTTTACTGTTTGCGTGCGGGCTTTTCATGTCCATGCAGTTGAAGGCACAAGACCGCACGGTGATCGCCGGCATCCCCGTCAATTACGACGAATCGCAGGCAGGCGATTACAGGGCGACGCTTCCCGATCCGCTGGTGATGCTGAACGGGAAAGAAGTAACCACCGCCAGGCAGTGGTACGACAAACGCCGTCCGGAAATTCTCCGCCTCTTTGAAGAACACCAGTACGGAAAATGGCCTGCCAAAAAACCCAAGCTCCGCTACACCGTGGAGGAAGATCTGGGATTTGAAGGTACTGCCATCCGCAAGCAGGTAACCGTCTTTTTCTCGCCAAACGACGATGGCCCCAAAGTGGATGTATTGATTTACATTCCCCGAAATGCCAGTGGCCCTGTGCCGCTGCTGCTCAACCTGAGCTTCTCCGCCAACAACATCACGGTGAATGATCCGGGCATCAAGCCGGGCACGGCGTGGGATGCCCGTTCCAAAACGCGCTCCGTTGCAACCGCCGGTGCACGCCCCGGTTCGCGTATGAACGATTATATAAAAGCATTTCTCGCTGAAGGCTTTGGCTTTGCAACATTAAACTATACGGATATTGATCCCGATTTCCTCGGCGGGGTTCCTTTCGGCGTGCGTGGATTGTATCTGAAACCCGGCCGGAAAGAGCCTGCGCCCGACGAATGGGGTTCCATTTCGGCCTGGGCCTGGGGAGTGAGCAATGTGATGGACTATTTTGAAAAAGACCCATCCATCAATGCTAAGCGGATCGCCATCACCGGCGCCTCACGCCTTGGGAAAACCGTGATGTGGACAGGCGCCCGTGAACCGAGAGTGGCTATGGTACTGGCCAGCTGTTCGGGAGAAGGCGGCGCTGCCATTAGCCGGCGCAATTACGGAGAAACAGTGGCTCACCTCACCGAAGGGAGCCGTTATCCCTATCAGTTCGCCGCCAACTACGGCAAATACGGTGCAGACGTTACCAAACTCCCGGTTGATGCCAACCTGCTGGTTGCTCTGATTGCTCCCCGTCCGCTGCTGCTGCAAACCGGCACGACCGACAACTGGTCGGATCCCGGGGGTGAATTCTTTGCTGCCGCAGAGGCCGGAAAAGTATACCGGCTGTTAGGAAAGGATGACCTTGGCATTACCGAACTTCCGGCGCCGGATCAGCCCGTTTTCCACACCCTGGGATACTTCATGCATGAAGGCGGGCACGGTACCATTCCTCTTGACTGGGAGGTCTATCTTGAGTTTATGAAACGTTACTTATAATCATTTCATGCCAAATTTCAATTTCAAATTCAATTAATCATTCTAAAACTATGCAAATGAAAAGTATTTTATCATTTTTATTCAGTATAATGTTGAGCGCAGGCGCGTTTGCTGCAACATCCATTGTCAATCTTCGCACAGAGCATCTGGATACTCCGATAGGGATTGATGAATATCAGCCGCGTTTTAGCTGGCAGATGACCTCCGACCATATTGGCGCCGCTCAAAGCGCATACCGCATTCTGGTTGCTAACGGCGAGGATCAGCTCAAAGCCGGAGAATATGTTTTCGATACAGGCAGAACCATGTCGGGCGCATCTCTTGGAATACGTTATCTTGGTGACGTTTTGCGCCCTTCCACCCGCTATTTCTGGAAAGTGCAGGTGTGGGACGAAACGGGCGCCGTCGTTGAATCAGCGCCGTCGTGGTTCGAAACCGGACTGATGGGTGCAGGATGGAGCAGAGCCGAATGGATAGGCTCATCGGAAGTTCTGCTGTCCAAATACCGCACATTTTTCATTGTTAATTTTGACCTTGAAATTCCTGAGGGCAGTAACCGTGCTGTTTTTGTGTACAGCGCCAAAGATGCAGCCAACTACATTTCGGTAGAGGTCAATCTCAATGGCGCCGGCAAGGCGCAGTTCGTTATCCGCCACGCTGTAGAAGGTGTTGAGCATGAGGATTTCGTTGAGGATATTTCTCACATCATCACTGCTGCAAACAAAAACGCCCCCCATCATGTACGCCTCAAGGTAACCACTCCGGGCTATCACCTGATGTCCCTTCTCAATCCGGAGATCGACGGGGTGAGAATCAACTATACTCCGCCCGCTGCAGTTCAGGGACAGCCGGGACAGGCGCAAACGCAGGCGCAGGCACGGGTACAAACCGCCACCTCAGGAAGGTTTACCATCAACCCTTATCCCAATGGCGAATATATCACCGACTGGGCGCGGTTACATTCCATCGGCTTCAAGCAGCCCGCAGGCGAAAAAGCCATCTTTTCCAATATTACCATCAGCGAGGACAACTGGAATACCACCCTCTATGTTGATCCCGTAAAGAAGCATGACTTGGCAGGCGCAGGCAAGCTCGAATTATGGAAACCCTACGGACACACTTCTGCCCCCATGCTGCGCAAAACCGTCAACCTGGATAAGCCTGTCAAATCTGCACGCTTATATGTTACCGCCCGCGGAGCTTATGAATTTTACATCAACAGTGCGCGTGTAGGCAACGACTATTTCAACCCCGGATGGACAGATTACCGTTATCGCATCATGTATAACAGCTATGATGTCACCGCCATGCTCAGGCAGGGAAGCAACGGCCTGGGCGCCATGCTGGGATCGGGCTGGTTCAGCGATCTGAATCTTTTTACTGCCAGTTTCGTTGACGCATACGGCATCAGGCAATCGCTGATGGCAAAAATCATCGTTACTTTTCAGGATGGCTCTTCGCAAGTGATTCTTACCGACCGTACATGGAAATGCTACGACACAGGCCCCGTAACACGCAACGGATTCCAGTTCGGCGAAGATTACGATGCCCGCAGGGAGGAGGATGGCTGGGCTGCCGGCTCTTTCGACGACTCGAAATGGAAGCCGGCTACTGTCTTTGAGCGTCCTGCCGCCAACGTAATCATTCAGGCGCATGTGGGTATTCCTATCCGTAACCATGTAACGCTCACTGCAAAATCGGTAACGCAACCGGTCAAGGGAACATATGTATATGACCTCGGTCAAAACATTGTGGGTGTGCCCCGCCTGGAAGGCATGAAAGGCAAATCCGGCCAAACCGTCAACATCCGTTACGGCGAAATGATATATCCTGAAATCATCCCAACCGATCCGGTAAAGCCATACACCATCGAAATGTATCAAAAAATGAAGGGACAGGTATACGTGGAAAACTACCGGGGCGCTATTTCCATTGATAATTACATTATGCGCGGAAAAGCTACAGGCGAGACCTACCAGCCGCTGTTTACCTGCCACGGTTTCCGCTATATTTCCATCTCGGGTTTGGACGCTCCGCTACCCGTAGAGCAGGTCAAAGGCGTTGCACTCGAATCCATCGGCAACGCCACGAGCAGTTATGTGTCGTCCAGTGAAAACATCAACCGCCTGTTCGAAAACATACAGTGGGGGCAACGCGGCAATTTTCTTGCTGTTCCTACCGACTGTCCGCAGCGTGATGAACGTGCCGGGTGGACAGGGGATGCTCAGGTATTCGCCCGTGCTGCCACCTATTTCAGCCCTGAAGTCGACCAGTTCTACACGCGCTGGCTATACACCATGCGTGATGACCAGAACAGGGATGGCAGCTATTCCAGTTACTATCCTACCATGGGACAGCCTCCATACGGTGCGTCCAACGAAGTGACCGGTGGCTCCATGGGATGGATGGAAGCCGGCATCATCGTGCCGTGGCAGGTATATCAGCAGTATGGCGATGTGGGAATCCTCGAGCAGCACTATAATTCGATGAAAAGCTATATGAATTACCTCGAACTGAGATCTGAAGACGGCATTCAACCTCCGGGAGGACTTGGCGATCACCTGGCAATCGTGCCAACCAATAACTCGCTAACTCACACATCCTATTATGCTTATGACGCTATGATCATGAGCCGTGTTGCCAGGCAGCTCGGAAACAGGGTCGATGAGGAACGCTTTAGAAAGCTGTACCAAAACATAAAGGCTAAGTTTAACGAGAAATTCGTCAACGAACAGGGGATTACCCAGGCTCCTTACGTTCCCATGATGCGCAGGGGTGCAGCGCCGGTCTCAGCGGAACCTGCGGCGGGAGAAATACGCCCTGTGGATACCCAAACCTCGTACGTAGTGCCGCTGCAGGCCGACCTGTTCAATGAAAAAAATAAGCCGCTGGCTGTCAAGCATCTTGTAGAGAACATTAAAAAGAATAATAATACACTGACAACAGGCTTTATCGGGACTCCTTACCTGAACCTGGTGCTGTCTGAGAACGGGTGTGATGATGTGGCTTACATGCTTTTCGAGCAGACGAATTATCCGTCATGGCTCTATCCCGTACTGCAAGGCGCTACCACTATGTGGGAACGCTGGAATTCCTACACCATCGAAAACGGTTTTGGCCCGGTGGAGATGAACTCGTTCAACCATTATGCGTACGGTGCTATCGGCGAATGGATGTTTTCCCATTCCCTGGGCATTCAGCGTGACGACAATAAACCGGGCTACAAGCACATCATTCTTCAGCCTAAGGTAGGCGGGGAAATGACATTTGCCACGGGATATTTCGAATCGCCTTACGGCAGAATCACGAGTGGCTGGGAGAAGACCGCTGCGGGTTATATCTACAGGGTTACCATTCCTGCCAATACCACAGCTTCGCTCAACCTGACGGCTTCCGATATCGGCAAGGTGACAGTGCTGAAAGGCAAGGATGGCGTTGGACCGTTCCGTTCGCTCACCGGCAAAGTGATGGCCGAACTGAAATCGGGAACATATGAGTTTGCAGTAAAGAAATAACCCCTTTTTATTCAAACAGCAAAGCATTGGTTATTTTATCTTGTTCCAATGCTTTGCTGTTTCTTAATAAAAAAAGGTGGTGCTTTAAAAAGTAAGCTGCTATAAAAATATGACAAAAAAGGAATAAGTTGTATTTTTGTTGAATGAAAATAAAGATAGAACGGTTCTATGGGATCAAAATAAAAAGTACAAAATAGGCGTAAGAGTAAAAGTAGGAAGAAGGATGATTAATAAAGAGAAGTTGAGCCGTTGACCTCGGATGACGGAATTAAAACTATTTGTACAAAACTCCATTTAGGGTTAATTCAGGGTTAATTTTTTGCCCCATATTGGAATTTATGTAAGGTAGTATGTGGTATGTAGCCCGTAAAAGTGGCTTAAATGGCTTTAAATGGGCTTATTTCGGCATTTGACGAGCAAGCATGCTGCATCTTTCTGACTTATGCAAATGATAGAGCAGATTAAGGCCTTCGTAGTTTCAATTACTGAATGCAACTTTTTTGTTTTGCAAATATAGGTAAAAAATTTCTTTTGGTGAATAAAAATTTAAATTAGCTCCTGGTCTGTTATTTATTTTATGTTGTATTTGTCTTATTTGTTGATTATTAAGTGTATTAAAGTCTGTTTTTTTGATATGTACTGTCTGACAAGTTTGTTTGTATTTTCAATCAAACCTTTTTCCCAAGAGGAATAGGGATGCGTGAAAAAGAAACGTGTTTTGAGCAGTTTAGCGATATTTTCGTGGTCTGCAAATTCTGTTCCGTTATCGCCTGTAATAGAATGCACATGCTTGATATATGCAAATAATAATCTGTAAACGACTTTTGTCAGTTCTTTCGCATTTTTGCCATGTTCGAGTTTTTCCATCATCATGAAAGCGGATTTTCTTTCAACCATTGTGACGATTGCCCCGCGATTATTTTCACCCACAACCGTATCTATTTCCCAATCTCCGAAACGCTGTTTCAGATTGACAGTTTCATCTCTGTGGTCGATTGAAACGCGGTTCTTAATAGATATCTTTTCGCCCACAGGACGCTTTCGATGTTTGAGTTGATGACGGCAATGTTTGTAAAGTTTTCCGCCATCCTGTTTATCTTCACGAATGATTTTATAGATCGTTTCATGACTGACAAACGGCTTATTTTCAAATTTTAATCTGCCTTCAATTTGTTGCGGCGAAAAATCTTCTTCTAGCAGGGAAATAACTTTTTTCATTAATTCCTGCGTCATTTTCCGCGGTTTTTTCATGCGTTCTTTTCGCAGTTCCGTCATATCCTGCGCGTATCCGAAAGTGTATTTCCCTATCGGATTAGCGTTGCGTTTCAACTCCCGGCTCACAACCGATTTGTTTTTCTCGATTGTCTGTGCAATCTTTTTTTGACTACAACCCTGCTTATATAAACAAGCTATTGTATGCCTTTGCTCACGGGTTAAATGTACTTTTTTCATTTCAACTTTAAAAGTAAGAAATTTTTCCCTAATCTCCTTCGGGTGCATGCACCCGAATGAGATTCTTTTTTCTACCTAAAGTTGCATTTGTTGTTTGAAATTATCGTTTCTATTGGTATAGAGACGCCTTAATTCGTTTATTTAAAGGGGTATTGCAGGGGCTGGTGGTGAGGTTGAGGCTGGGATCCGGTGCGAATGATTTTTTTTTCGCAAAGCAACAGATGAAAATTCTTTATTGACCGGCAGCACAAGGGATAATACGAATATAACCGTTAAAGAACAGATCACGATGGAACCCAAATGGAAAGACTGGGAAAAGGCCGGAATCGGGCTTATTGCCGTATTGTTCATCATACTAGCGATCTGTCTGACGACCAAATTCAAAAGGTAATTAAAATGGAAGTAATAACCATTACGGCGTAAAGCCTATTCGGCCTGTCAATACAGGTAGGAGGCCATGTCGAGGCTGTTTTCGCTCTTGCACTGGAAAACGGTCTCGGTATAACCGGTGAAATAAGCGCAGGCACGCCAGTTCGTGTAAACAGCATACGGGATAGGCAAATTGTCGGCTCACCTGCAAACCCCTGTGTTTGTACTACAGGTCAAAAAAAGGAAAAGTTTATCTTTGTGTTCTATGAAAGCAGAGAATCCTTATGTAAAGTTGTTTAAACTTATTCTTCCGGTGG
>JAISDP010000084.1 GCA_031264715.1 Bacteroidales bacterium | reverse complement strand
TCGCCGACTTTGGTGTTGTCGCGGTAGGTGACGAAGAAGTCGACCGAGAACTGCAGCTCGACGGCCTTTTCGCCCTCCGCGCCGAAGAACACGCGCGGTATGGGGGTGACAGGACTGCCGGTGTAAGGCTGTGCCGGGATCGCTTCGACGGAGGTGTTATTGCCGGCAAGCCTCGCGGGAAGCGAGCGGGAGTACTTGATCCGGGTTTCGTTCATCACCGCGAAGAGGTCGGCGAGCGGCGGCGAGGGCTGGAGGGCGAGCGTGCGGACAACGATGTCGCAGAAGCCGTCGTACGACTTTTCGACGCTGCCCCTGAGGCTGGAGGGCGAAGGTCCGGCTTTTCCGGCGTCCTCCGTCGCCCGTGCGTTCCAGAGGGTGAACACCTGTTCGTTTGCCTGGAAGAGGTTGGCGAACACTCCGGTGATCTGCAGCGCAGCGGCGGCAGAGGCAAGCGACGGGTCGGCATTGTACTGCTCCTGCAGGAACCGGATCGATTCGGTTTGCGTCATGATCGGCTTCTTTGCGATGCCGCGGTAGGGACGCAGGAAAAGCGCCAGCGCCTTTCCCGCCTCGACGCTGGCGGGATTGCTGCTTTTCGCGGCAGTGTCCGCGGTACGCACGATTTCCGCAAAGTCCGCGTCGCGATGCTCGTCGAAGTCGCGAATCTGCTCGGTGAGCGGACTGGCTTTCTCGGTGATGAGCTTGACGCGGAACGCGTTATAGTCGTCGTTGAGTTTGCCCAGCGCCGATGTCCCGAGAGAACCCAGGACGCCTGAAGCAGCGTTGCCCGCCGCGATGGTTTCGCTGCACAGCCCTGCCAGATTGAGGTTGGAGAGCCTGTGCGCTTTCAGAGGATGAAATTTTTGTTTCATGTTGAATTATTTAAAATGTTTAAAATAAGAATTTGCTGGTTTGCCGAAACCGCCATGACGATTTTCGTATTTCCTGCAGGATTTGCCAAAATGGCCATGGCAATTTTCATATTTCCTGCAGGATTTGCCAAAATGGCCATGGCAATTTTCGTATTTCCGGCAGGATTTGCCAAAACCAAAAGTTTGGTTTTTATATTTCCGGCAGGATTTGCCGTTCTGTCCATTGCCGGAAGCGTAGAACATGCAGGATTTGCCGGGATCGGTTTTTTTACGGCTTCGCCGCGGCCAGCCACATCCTGCCTGTGTCTGCCCAATGTCGTCCCGAACGTTTTTACGGAGGCAAATTTAAATGAAAATTATGATTTCCAAGCGTGTGCAGTGAAAAAAAAGTTTCAACTCTGTAACTATAGCCTGAGCAATGGTATACAGGATAAGATACTGTTCGTAATTCTACCCTTTTTTTGCACGACCTCTTCGAGCAAAAAATGTTCAAGACCGGTTGCCGTATTGGTATTCTCCCTGCTAAGCGATGAATCCCGATGACCTGTGGAGAAAGTTTCATTGATCATTGTCTTTCCGGTTTCGACATCTACAACCCTGACATCATAATCATAGGTATATTCTTTACCTCCGGAAGTCCATCGTCCCCTCAAACGCGATCCTGTACTCTTCACTGTAACGAGATATTTAACTTCATCCGGTGATTTTGCCGCCTGCCCGAATGGTATAAATATATCCGAATATCTTTTTGTATCTGCTATATAGGTATACATTTTTCCCCTGTAGGCAGCCCCTTTTGTTGCATGGAGTTTTTCCGCATTGAAGCCAAATGCTTCTTTCATTTTCACATTTATTCTGTTTTCGGTTATTGTATGATTTATCCCGTAAACTGCAAAATATCCGACAAAAATGGTGCAAATTACCTTGAATACGATTTTGTCTGACTGCTTAAAAAAAATACAAAAAGTGGTTATTCCAGCCAACGTCACTGCGTAATGAAATCTAAACAACATAGGCGGAAGGAGAAACAGGTCCAAAAGAGCAGTATACAAAAAACAGAATCCCAAATAACTGGCAATAATGATACCAGCAAATTTTATACTTTCCTTCATTTTTTTATCCCTGGATTCGTGTCGGGCACAACTTTTAAAATTTTCAATTCTTCATCTCAGCAGCCGAAAATATTTACTGTTTTCCCGTCGACAGTTTCGGTTTTCCGATAGATTTTTTCATCCCAGGATGCTTCTTTTCTGCGGTCGAAAACGATCAGCCAGCCATCCGTGCAGGCAAGCGTATCCATGTATCCCAGTATTTGCTCAACGCCTTTTTCCACCGATTTCTTTCCCCGGTTAATTTTCAGCTCGACCGGATATTTTTTGTTTTTATAGGCAATGCACAGGTCCAGGCGGTTTTTACCGGTTGCCATTTCCCGTTTTACATCGCCGCCGCCGTTGAATACTCTTTGCAGGAATGACTGTAAAATCAAATGCGGCGCGGCTTCCCTGTATTGAAAGCGTTCTTCCCAGATGTCCGAATTTTCCCGCCAGAACTGCTGGAAATCCTGCAGCATCAGATTCATGTCGACGCTGTTGTTTTTGTAGTATTTATGCATTTCGTAGTCGGAAAAGCGTACATCGGAAGTCAATATTCGCTGTTCGTCGTGATTCAGCGTCCTGATGATCACCTCTGCATAAACGGGATTTGCCGGTTCGATAACCCGGTTCATCTCCCTGATCAGTCCCAGGTCTTTCACATAGTTATAATCGTCGGACAGGGTTTCAATGCCTTCGCCTTCGCCGATAATTACCTGCTCAATCACTTTCCGTACGCGCTCTTCCTTCAGCTTGTCAAGGAGCTGGTCGATATGCACGTCGCGGCGAAGGATGATTGCCTGTATTGCTTCGGAAACCATTTCCGCAAGGATCGGCTTTGTATAATCCTTTTTGAGCTGCTGCTCAACGATCTCACAGGCAATCGCATTGACAAGCCAGGGCTGTCCCTGTGTCTGTTCAAAAGCGAGTTTTACAGCGCTGTCCTCAAAAACTTGACCGGTTTCATCCGTATGCTGCCTGTAAAGCGCCTCAACTTCTTCTTCCGTAAAATTGCGAAGCGTCAATGATTGTTTGATAATATTGAAAGGACTTGCCGTTCCGAGTGTTTCCCTGTCGGCCCTGATTCTTGCCTTATAATCCCGGATATTTCTCATTCCGACCAGGGCAATGGACATCGGGAAAGGTGCAACAGCCCTGTTGATGAAGCCGTCCCGCAACTGCCGCAAAAACGATAAAAGCATTCTTTCGCTCAAACAGTCGGCTTCGTCAAAAAAGATGACAAGCGGTTTGTCAAGCCGCCTGCAACATCTCGACAATGCCAGTCCAAACACATTCGAATAGTCCGAAACATCCAAATTATCTTTGAATTTTTCAAACTGCGGCAAATTATAATTTTCCAGCGCAATGGCAAAAGTATTGATAATTGCAGGTATCCCTATCTCAGGCTCGCCTGTAACGTATATTTTTTCCAGCGAGCAGTAAACGGCATAATATTTACCACCGCTGTTGATTTTGTTGGTAAGGTTGAGCAGCAGGGTTGTCTTTCCGGTCTGCCGTGCAGCGTGAATAACATAATACTGTTTTGAGTCGATAAGGTCTATCAACTCGCCGTGCAAACGTTCCGTCGCATCAATCATATAATGCTCGCCTTCTATGCAGGGGCCTGCTACATTAAAATATTTCATACCATCGATTTTTTGCAAAAATACATTTTTTTTCATTGCTACTGAGGTTGTTTTGTTAGAAAAATGAGGTGGAAATGAGGTTTGTTCCTACGGAATGAATGTCCCGCAAACGCCAAGCCCTGAAGGGGCTTGATAGATATTGTGTTTCCGCCGGATGATACAACGTTGCCCGTCAGGGCATTCATATCAATAGAATCAATGCAGAAGACACTAACGAAATCTCCGTAGGAGATTCATCATGTGAAACCCCATACGGGGTTTTGATTCGGATATCGGTACACATTTTTCTATTGATATGATTCCCCTAACGGGGAAATATGTCCGATTCTTCTACACAATATCATTAAGCCCTGAAAGGCCTGAAAGGGCGAAATCAAATGAAATATATCTGATTACGCCCCGTTGGGGCTTGATACGAATACGTTTGCTGCGACACAGGGCGTTGCCCTGTGCTAATGATATCGCTCTTTCAGAGCTATTTACAATTACCATAATCTTCCAACCACGACTGTGGTTTGACCCTGGCAGG